>JBLMYG010000398.1:0-6308 GCA_050258155.1 Acidithiobacillales bacterium | reverse complement strand
CACGCGGGGCGAGGTGACGGCGTACGTCCGCCGCGGCCTGATGCTTCAGACGTTCGTGCGGGAGCGGCTCACCCCCACGATCCGCATCAGCGAGGCCGAGATCAAGGCGTATTACGACGGGCCGTTTCGCGAGGAGGCCCGCCGGAAAGGGCTCGAGAAGCTCCCTCCGCTGTCGGAGGTGACGGACGAGATCCGCGACCTCCTCCGCGAGCGGAAGCTGAACGAGGCAATCAAGCGCTGGACCGACGAGCTCCGCGCCTCCACGCGGATCCTGATCTACCGGCGCTGAGGCTCCGTAGTTTCTACGGATAGACGAGCCGTCTCTCCGTGTTTTTCACGGAGACGAAAATCGCGTTCCCTCCCTATTTTATACGGTTGACATCCCGTGACGCCGGGCACAGATTAGCGGGATCCGACGGTCGGGAGTTCGTTGGGAAACGATGGCTTGACGGCGGGCATCGCGGGCGATGCGCGTCTGTTCGTGACCGGTCTGCAAGGTCAGCAATGACCAGATAAGGAAGGGCGAGCGATGGAAAGAACGAGACGAATCGGATCATGGCTGACGGCCCTCGGGCTGGGGGCGGCGCTCCTCGTCGGCGCACCGGCCGCGACGGGGGCGCAGACGCCACAGGTGCCCCTCGCAGGCAGTGCGATCCCGCAGTTCGTGCAGCCGTTGCCACTCCTTTCGGTGGCGGGTGGCACCATGGCTACGGAATTCGGCAACAAAAGCCTCACCATAACCATGTGCGAGTTCGATGCCAACGTCCTGCCGCCGGGCACGCCCCTCGCTGCCGGAGCCACGGGTTCGACCCGAGTCTTCGGCTATGTTCTGGGCTCGACGTGCCCGGCGACTCAGGACACCTACATCGGGCCCGTGCTCGTGAACGAGCGTGGCGGAGGCTCGACGGACATTACGTTCGTTAACAACCTGGGTAGCACGGCCACGAGCCAAGTGCTGGCGTGGACGTACTCCACCGACCAGACGCTGCACTGGGCGGATCCGCTTAACAACGAGAAGAACGACTGCAACATGGCCGGGATCCCCGGCTTCGAGACCCCCTGCGCCCAGAACTACGAAGGCCCGATCCCGGGCGTGCCGCACCTGCACGGCGGCGAGGTGCCGCCAGAGCTCGACGGCGGACCGGACGCCTGGTTCACGAGCGACGGGAACTACTTCGGCCATGGGTACTATTCCGCGGCCGCCTCCGGCAACTCGGTCCTGTTCAAGTATCCCAACACCCAGGAAGCCTCCCCGATCTGGTTCCACGACCACGTGCTCGGCGCCACGCGTCTCAATGTCTACGCGGGCCTGGCGGGCGCATACCTGATCTATGACCCGACCCTCGACCTTCCTGCGGGGCTCGATCCCGCCGGGCTTCTGAACGGTGCCGGAGGAAGCGTCGAATTCACGGTCCCCATCGTCATCCAGGACCGGATGTTCGACACGGACGGCCAGCTCTTCTTCCCGTCCGACACGGCGGCGGGTGACCTCGAGACCCCTAACCCCGACCACCCCTACTGGGTGCCCGAGTTCGTGGGGGACACGATCGTCGTGAACGGCAAGGCGTGGCCGTACCTGAACGTCGAGCCCAAGCGGTACCGTTTCTGGTTCATCGACGGCTCCAACGCCCGCACCTACGAGATGTTCCTCGTCGACCCGGTGTCGAAGAACTTCGGCCCCTCGATCTACGTGATCGCCACCGGCGGCGGCTACCTCGACGCGCCGGTCAAGATCGATCCGGCCGCGGCCAAGCCGGCCTTGAACGTCCTCCGGATGATGCCGGGGGAGCGCTACGAGGCGATCATCGATTTCAGCGGCTTTGAGGCCGGGGCCATCGGCCCCAACGGCCTTCCCTATTCCGGCAACTGGCTCCTCCGGAACAACGCCAAGACCCCCTACCCGGCCGGCGAGACACCCATGGGCTCGACCGTCGGCCGGATCATGCAGTTCCGGGTCGGCGCCTGCACGAGCGGCCAGTGCGGCGCAACGGATGGCAGCTACAACCCCGCCGCCGGCGGCGCAATCCGCTCGGGCGACCAGACGATCGTGCGTCTGGTCAACCCCGCCACCGGCACCCTTGCGGCGGGGGTGACGGCGGCCAAGACCCGTCAGCTCACCCTCAACGAGGTGCTGGCGCTTCCGTCAATTACTACGGACCCGGTGACGGGGACGCCCAATACGGCCTATCCGGGCGGGCCGCTCGAGATCCTGGTTAACAACACCAAGTGGGGCGGGACCGACAGGTCTGACTTCACACCGATCACGGTCAACGGGATCACGACGTATTACTCGGAGCTGCCCAAGGAGGGCGACACGGAGGTCTGGGAGATCGTCAACCTGACGGCAGACGCCCACCCGATCCACCTCCACCTCGTGCAGTTCCAGCTCATCAATCGCCAGAACTACAACACCAACAAGTACCCGGCGGTCTACGATGCGGCGTTTCCGGGGGGCGCGTATCTTCCGGGCTACGGCCCGCCGCTCAACTACAACACCGGCAACTCGCGAGCGCTTGGGGGCAATCCCGATATCGCCGCAGTCGGCAAGAACGGCAAACCCCTGTATCTGCAAGGCCCGGCAATGCCTCCGGAGGCCAACGAGGCCGGCTGGAAAGACACGGTCATCGTCCTGCCCGGTCAGGTGACACGCATCGCCGTCCGCTGGGCACCGACCAGCCTTCCGACAGATACGGCTGCGGCCGACCTGTATTTCCCGTTCGACCCGAGCGGTGAGTCCGAGCACGGGTACGTCTGGCACTGCCACATCATCGACCACGAAGACAACGAGATGATGCGCCCCGATGTCGTGGAGCTGAATTCAGCCGCTCCCGCTCCGGCCTTGCGGCCGCTGGTCAAGGGGACCGACTACTGACCCGATCCGCATCAGCTCTGGAAGGGCCGCCTCCGGGCGGCCCTTTCTTTTTCGGTCTGCCCGGTCGGCCTTCATCCCGAGGAGTACCCGTAAACAACCGGAGCGAGGCGGGCTTTGTCGTCCAGCTGCCGCAGGGGGGTCGCCGACTCAGGGAGCGGGCAGAACGGGCGAAGCTTCGGCGAGACGATAGAGCGTGCGGTGCATGAGGACGCGGCGGAGGTAGGTCCGGGTCTCGGCGTAGGTCACTGCGGCGAGAAGGGCTTCGGACGGCGAGCGGGCCGAGCCCACCCAGAGGGTCGTCTGTCCCGCGCCGGCGTTGTACCCCGAGACGGCCTCGACTCCGTCGCCGTCGAAGCGTGCCAGGAGCCTCTTCAGCGTCTGAGCGCCGAGACGAAGCGAGCGGGCAGGCTCGTAAAGCTGCATGTAGGCCGGGGCTTCTTCGGCCAGATCGCGCGCCGCCTCGCCGGCGGTCGGAAGGGTCAGCTGCATCAGACCGCGGGCCGCCGCGGGCGAGGCCGCTTCGCTGTCGAACCGGCTCTCCTGCCGCATGATCGCGTAAAGGAGGTCGTGCGGGACGCCGCTCTCCCGCGCGGCTTCGGACACGAGGCGATCGAATGGGCGTGGGGCGAGAGCGCGGCGGACCGAGAGCGGGGCCAGGTCGAGAAGGAAATCGATCGGGATCTTCCTGCCGAGCGCTTCGGCCGCCTCGAGGGCGAAGGGGCCGGCGTCGGCTTCCTCGGCGAGCCGGGCCGACACCATGCAGCCCAGGAGCGTGTCGAGATGCGCCGCGTCGCGGACGATCGGATCGGCCTCCCCGGCGAGACCGAGCTGGATGAGGCGGCAAGCGCCGGCATCGCCGCAAAGGGTCGGAAGGGTTTCGTCGGAAAGCTCCGGCGCCAGCAGGATGTCGGAATAGGCGGGAAGCGCGTGGTAGGCGACCCGGAGAAGGTCCATGGCCGCGGCGTCTCCGAGCAGGGCGGCAGGCAGGAGCGGTCCGAGGGCGGCTCGGGCGTTGCCTCGGGAGAGGGCTGCCTCTCCCAGCGCCCGCCGGCCGCGAAGAAAGCGGGCGCGCACGGGAAGCGGCAGAGCGAGGGCCCGCTCACGTGCCAGCTCGGCCGCGGCCGAGGAGGGCCGCTTCGCCAGGAGACGCCCGTAGATGGCGAGCGCACCGCGCGGATCGCCGGACGCCTCGGCAACTCGACCCTGCCAGAAGGGAAGCTCGCTTCTCCACGGCTCGGGAAGCCGGCGGACCCGTGCCAGCGCGACGACCGGTTCCAGGCTTCGCTTCGCACCTCTCCCGTCGCCCGTTTCGGCGCGGCGGAGGACGAGCGTGAGGAGTCCCTCGACGCGCCCCGGCTCGCGCCTGAGATGGGGGTCGTCGAGGATCGCCTCGGCCTTCGAAAAGGCTCCGGCTCGCGTCAGAATCCGGGCCCGCTGGAGCATTGCGAGCTTCCAGGGGCCGGCCCGCTCCTTCTCGGCCCGGAGAAGCTCGGCGGCGGCGCCATCGGCGTTGCCCAGCTTTTCCAGCGCGGCCGCCAGATTGAAGCGGACCCGGGTGGTGAAGCCTGCGGTCCCCGGGCTGTCGTCTCCGCGCCTTCGCGGAGCCTTCATCCGGGCGGGCCTCGCGGCGAGAAGGGCGCGAAATGAATCGGCCGCTTCGCCGAAGCGGCCCCGTGCCGCATAAACGCGCCCCAGCTCGAAGCGGGCGGAGAGGGACTCCTCCAGGTCGCTTCCCTCCGTCGCCCGCCGGACCCGTTCGACGAGAAGGCGCTCGGCGAGGTCCAGGTCGCGCTGCGCCCGCGCCGCGTCGACCAGAAGCCGCAGCCGCTGGTCCGACAGGGTCGCCATGTCGGCTCCACGCATTTCCCGGGCGAGAACGATTGCGGCCGCGTCGTCGCGGAGACCTTCCCGGAGGATCTCCTCCCGGAGAGCCTCGGCCTCGCGGGTGGCACCCGACGCCTCGAGAGCCTCCGCCCGGAGCGCAGCGAGGCGCCGCCGCTCACGCGACGCCGCCGGCGGCCGCGCCGCGAGCAGGCTGGCGAGCGTCGCCGGATCGCTCTTCGTTTCAAGGGCGTCGAGCGCGATCCGGAGCGCCCGCCTCGTGACGAACGCCCCGCCGCGCCGGAAGAGCGGCAGGAGGAGCTCGAGGGCCCCTCCGCTGTCGCCGGTCCGGAACCGGAGCTGCGCCGCGGCGAGGCGCGCGGGGACGTCGAAGAGGTCGCCCGGCGCGATGAACTGCTCGAAGCGTGGGAGCGCCTCGGCCGGACGCCCCGTGGCCGCGAGGGCGCGGGCAGCGAGATAGTCGAAGCGGCCGTCGGCGTACGTCTCCGGGCTCTCCGTCCGGAGGCGCTCGAGGGCCGTGAGAACGGAGGGCCAGTCCCCCGCCCGCGCGGCCTCGGCTGCGGGACGCCCGGGGTCCGCTTCGGGCACGGCAAGGGACGGTGCGGCGAGGAGGAGTACGAGCCCGGCGAGCGCCGTGGCGCTCAGCCGGGAGGCCAATGAAACGACCGTCCGGCGAGGAGATGGACGTGCAGGTGGTCGACGCTCTGGCCGGCCCCAGCGCCGTTGTTCACGACGAGGCGGAAGTCGACCACCTTCTCCGCTCGCGCAACCTGCGCGGCGGCCAGGAAGAGGCGGGCGAGGAGCGGCGCGTCGCCGGGCGAAACGTCGGCGAGGCGCGCGATGTGCGTCTTCGGGATGACGAGGATGTGCGTCGGCGCCTTGGGGGCGATGTCCCTGAAAGCGTAGAGCTCCTCGTCCTCGAGGACGGGATTCGAAGGGATCTCGCGGCGGGCGATGCGGCAGAAGAGGCAGGAAGGATCGGTCTTCGAGGCGGTCGTCACGCGGCGATTATCCCGGAATCCGGTCGATCGAGGCTCCGAGCGAGCGCAGCTTCACCTCCATGCCGGAATAGCCCCGGTCGAGGTGATAGATACGGCGGACGCGCGTCTCTCCCGACGCGGCAAGACCGGCAATGACGAGGGCCGCCGACGCGCGGAGGTCGGAGGCCGTGACGGGCGCCCCCTCCAGCTTCGCCGGCCCCCGGACGACGGCCGTGTGCCCCTCGAGGCGGAGGTCCGCGCCGAGGCGAATGAGCTCGGCGGCGTGAAGGAACCGGTTCTCGAAGACCGTCTCGACCACGCGCGAGGTCCCTTCGGCCTGCGTCATCAGGGCGAGGAACTGGGCCTGCAGATCCGTCGGGAAGCCCGGATACGGCGCCGTCCGGATGTCAACGGCACGGAGGCGGCCGGGCCGGGTGGCGCGGATCCGGGTGGGGCCGGCTTCCACGTCGACGCCCGCACGGCGGAGGGCATCGAGAAACGCCGTCAGCTCCTCCGGCCGGGCATCTGCGACGGTGACGTCGCCCCCCGTCATCGCGCCGGCCGCGAGGTAGGTCCCTGTCTCGATCCGGTCAGGGATGACGCTGTGGGGTGTC
>JBLMYG010000397.1:0-3668 GCA_050258155.1 Acidithiobacillales bacterium | reverse complement strand
GCGCGCCCGCCGAAGAGCGGCTCCACGGGCGAGGCGACGAAGATGCCCGACGCCCCGAGGACGACGGCTCCCGCACCGGCAGCAGCCCCTGCCTCCAGCCGCCGGCGGGCCGGGTCGGAAGGGAGACGGAGAAGCGCCGTCCCCCCGAGCCCGGCGAGGGCCGCGACGACCGGCATCACCGGAATCGAGGAGAGCTTCAGCTTCCCGGCGACGGCGACGATCGCCACGAGCTCGACGAGAAAGGCTCCCCAGAGAACCCCGTGATCGAGGCGGCGATCCCCGCCGGTCGCCCCCGAAGCGATCTCGTCCTCCCCCACGGGTCGGGAGAGGAAAGCAAGGCCGAGGCCTCCCAGAGGGAGGAAGAAGAAAAGCGTCGCGACGAGGCTCTTGAGGTCGGCGCCGAAGGCCGTCGGCTGGGCGGCGACGCGAACCGCGGCCTCGGAGGCTCCGAAGAGCGTCGCCAGCTGGAAGGCGAAGAGGCCGGGCCTGAGGAGCGCCACGGCGAGGAGCTGTGCGCTCCCCGTCAGGACGAAGAGAAGAAGGAGAAGGCCGAGGGTCCGCGTCGTCCGCCCGAGGGAGAAGAGTTTCGGCCTCGCGGCGAGGGCCGCGAGGAGCGGCAGGAGATAGAGGCCGACCGCGTACCCCTTCGCGAGAAAGCCGAGACCGAAGAGAAAGCCGGCGAGCGCCCCCTCCGACGGCAGGTCCTCCTCGAAGGCGCGGAGTCCGAAGATGATTCCTCCGAGACCGAGCCCGACGAGAGCCGGCTCCACGGTCGCCATGCGGGAGGCCGAGACGAGCGGCGGCAGGAGCGCGGCGAAGGCCCCCGCGATGTGGCCCGCGGGCTGACCCCATCCCCGCCGGACGATCCGCTCGAGGACGAAGGCCCCGATGAGGCCCGCGAAGGCGGAGGGGAGGCGGATCGCCCACTCCTCCGCTCCGAAGACGCGGACCATCATCGAGAGGATTCCCGGGAAGAGGATCGGCGTCCCTGAGGGGGCGCCGAGCGGCCGGTCGGAGAGGGCCACGGCCTGCGCCACCCCCCCCTCGACGAGGTTCCGTGCGCCGAGGGCCCACGTCCCCTCGTCCGCGCCGAAGAGGTCGGGCCGCCCGAGAAGGACGAGACGAAGCAGGGCGCCGGCGAGGAGGGCCAGCGCGAAGAGAAGCCGTCCCGACGCCTCGGGATCCTCGGGCTGAACGCCCTCGGCCGTCACGTTGCCAGAGTATACGGGCGCCGCTCGCGAGGCCATACTCCGGCGCGATGGGCGGAGCCCCCTCGCGCCCGCGCCTTGCCGTCGCGCTCGTCGCGCGCGACGAGGAGGACCGTCTCCCCGCGACGCTCGCCTCGGTGGCGTTCGCCGACGAGGTCGTCGTCGCCGTCGATGCCGCGACGGCCGACAGGACCGCCGAGGTCGCTCGGGCGGCCGGGGCCCGCGTCCTCGTCAGGAACTTCGACGGCTTCGGCCCGCAGAAGAACGCCGCCGCGGACGCCGCGACCGCCCCATGGATCCTCTCGCTCGACGCCGACGAGGCCGTCCTTCCGGAGCTGGCGGCGGAGATCGAGGCGACGCTGGCAAACGCGGCGGCCGGGCCGGAGCGCGCCCCCGTCGCCTACCGGATCCCGATTCACTTGGAGTTTCTCGGCCGCGTCCTTCGGTACGGCCGCGACACGGTCGTCACGCCGACGCGGCTCTACCGGCGAGACGCGGCCCGCTGGTCGGACGCCCGGGTCCACGAGAAGGTCGTCACGGCGGGTCCGGTCGGAGTCCTTCGCGGGCGGATCCTCCACCGCTCCTACCGCGACCTGACGCACTACCTCGAGAAGCTCGATCTCTACACGACGCTCGGCGCGGAATCGAAAGAGGCCGACCTGCGCAGCCAGCACCCCTTTCTCTTCCTCCGCGTCGTCTGGGAGTTCCTGGACCGCTCGATCCTCCACCTCGGCCTCCTCGACGGGATGGAGGGTCTGATCTACGCGGCGCTCTCGTCCGGGAACACGCTCTTCAAATACCTCAAGCTGGGCGCGCTCGTCCGATGACGCCCCTTGCCGCCGCGGCGGGCCTCGCGGGCGCCGGGGCGGTCGCCGTTTCGCTTCGCTACCACTGGTGGCGACCAAGAGAGCGCGGCGTGCCGATTCTGATGTACCACCAGGTCGCCCCGCACGGGGCCGGCTCGAGGCTCAACGCGTGGCGCGTTCCGCCGGAGGCGTTCGACCGCCAGCTCGAGCTCCTCGAGCGCCGGGGCCTCAGGGGCGTCGCGCTCCGCGATCTTCTCGAAGACCCGCCCCGCCCCGGAGACCGCCGCGTCGTCCTGACGTTCGACGACGGCTACGACGGGGTCCGGACGGCGGCGCTCCCGCGACTCCTGCGCCGGGAATTCTCCGCGACCGTCTTCATCGTCTCGGCGAAGCTCGGCGGGACGAACGACTGGGACGGCGAGTCGCCCGGGGAAGCGCTCCTCTCGGAGGCGGGGGTCCGTGAGCTCGCCGCCTCCGGCCTCGAGATCGGCTCGCACGGGGCGACGCACCGCGCCCTGCCGGGGCTCGGGGACGAGGAGCTGGCCGCCGAGACGCGCGGGAGCCGCGAGCGTCTGGAGGATGTCGTCAGGGCGCCGGTCGTCTCCTTCTGCTATCCGTACGGCGCACGGGACGCTCGTGCGGAGGCCGCCGTGAGGGAGGCCGGCTTCCGGGTCGCCACGGTCATCCGCGGCGGCCTCGTCGCCGACCTCGAAGAGCCTTACCGCCTCCGACGCGTGGCGGTCCGGGGCACGAGGGGCTTTCTCGACTTTCGCCTCGCCCTGACGCGCGGGCGGTCGACCTTCTGACCCTTCTCAGGCCGACGCGCCCCACGCCATGGCGCGCTGCCGCATCGCGCTGCGCGGCGCGTCCCGGGGGAGGTCGAGGAGGTCCGGCACGATCGGCAGGTCGCCGGCGTCCCAGTCGACGAGCGCGGCGATCGCGGGCGCGAGACGCTCCGCCGGCTCCAGCGCGCGGACGGCGCGCCGCGCCGCCCGCCGCGCCGCAGCGCGACCGAAGGCGTCCTCGAAGAGAAGCCCGTCGCCGGCGGCCGGGCCCCGCCTGGTGAGGGCCGCGGCGAGCTCCGTCCAGTCCGAGAGCGTCTGACCGAGCCTTTCCTCCTCCGAGAGCCGGAGCACCTCGAGCCAGCGGTCCGCCGCCCCGGCGACGGCGCGCCGCGCGTCCCCGGCGGCCTCGACGTCGGGACCTGCGGCGCGGTTCGCGATGGCGCTTCGATGCCGATCGACGAGATCCCGGAAGCGCGTCCAGACCATCCGCGCATGAAATCCGCAGGAGGGGTCCCTGCCGGAGTTCCCCGCGGCGAGCTTCCGGAGCGCGGCGTCGCGCGCCCGGAGGCCGGCCGTCCACCGGCCGGCCGAAAGGAGACAGACCGCACCGAGCGCGAGGTCGGTCTCTTCCACGATCCGGAAGGCTTCCCGCGCAAGCCGTCCGCGCGGCGCACGGTCGGCGATCGCCTCGGCCCGGAGAAGCTCCGCGCCGTGCCTCACGAGCAGACGGAGCGCCTCGCGCGGGGCAGGAGCGGTGCGCGAAGGATCGGGCGCGCCCGCGAGGAGCCCGGCCGGCCCCGCCACGACGCGCCCCGAGCCGAGGAGCTCGAGCACCCGGATCGTCGGCGGGAGAAGAGCGATCTCGCACC
>JBLMYG010000396.1:0-11402 GCA_050258155.1 Acidithiobacillales bacterium | reverse complement strand
ACTGGACGTACTCGAGGTTCAACGTGGCCGCCCCGGCGCGATCGGCCATGGCGAGGCCGTCGCCGATGGCGTGCTGCGTGTTCGTCGTGTGGACGAAGAGACGTCCGACGCCCCCGGTGGCGAGCACCGTGAAGTCGGCGAGGACCGTGTGGACCTTTCCCTTCCCGTCGAGGACGTAGGCGCCGAGACAGGGATCCTCGAGGGCGTAGCGGCGGGAGAGGTCGGTCGAGTGGTGCCGCGCTGTGATCAGGTCGATCGCGCGCGCCCCGGTCCAGAGGGTGACGGTCTTCTCCCGCCGGATCTTCTCGAGGAGGGCCGTCTCGATGGCCAGGCCCGTCGCGTCGGCGGCATGGACGATCCGGGCCACGGAGTGGGCCCCTTCTCGGGTGAAGTCGAGATCGCCGCCGCGCGTCCGCGAGAAGGGGACGCCCACCTGCTCGAGAAGGACCTTCTTGACGATCAGCGGTCCCTCCACGGCGAGGTGGCGCACGGCCTCCGGGTTGCAGAGGCCCGCGCCGGCCCGGAGGATGTCGCGGATCAGCGACTCGGGGGAGTCGCTCTTCCCGAAGTAGATGATCCCCCCCTGCGCCCAGGCGGTGTTGCAGTCGGCGGGGTCGTCCGCCTTCGTCACGACGAGCGCGGGAAGGCCGCGCCGGGCGAGGGAGAACGCCGTGGCGAGCCCGGCGATCCCCGAGCCGAGGACGAGAACCGGCACCCGGACCCGATCGGGGAAGGAGGGCTTCTCGCTCACGGCCGCGGCGTCCGGGAGCGGAGCGGGGGGACGACGACGTCGAGCGCGATGTCGATCGCCGGAGCCGAGTGCGTCAGCGCGCCGACGGAGACGAAGTCGGCGCCTGCCCTCGCAGCGGCCCTCGCCTTCGCAGGAGTCATGCCTCCGGACGCCTCGACCGTGACGGGACGGCCCGTCGCTTCGGCGTAGAGCCGGATGTCCCGGACGGCGCGGCGGATCGCGGCGACCTTCATGTTGTCGAGAAGGACCCTTTCGGCGCCGGCGTCGAGGGCCTGGTGGACCTCGTCGAGCGTCCGCGCCTCGGCTTCGAGGAGGTGGCCGCGAAGGCGCCGGTTCAGGTCGCGGAAGTCGGCGACGCGCCGCGTCGCTTCCCAGACGCTCCCCGCTCCGTCCGCGTGATTGTCCTTCACGAGAAATCCCCCGGCGAGACCGGGACGGTGGTTCGAACCGCCGCCGCACCGGACCGCGTAGCGCTCGAAGATCCGGAGCGCCGGCGTGGTTTTCCGGGTGTCGAGCAGGACCGTCCTCGTCCCGCGGAGGGCGTCGACGTACGCGCGCGTCTTGGTCGCGATCCCCGAGAGACGCTGGACGAGATTCAGGGCCGTTCGCTCTGCCGCGAGGACCGTGATGGCCGGCCCTTCGATGCGGGCCAGGGCCGACCCCGGCGCGAGGAGACGGCCGTCGGAGACGAGGACTTCGACTTCGGCCGGCGGGTGGAGGAAGGCGAAGACGCGCGGGAGAAAGGCCGTCCCGCAGACGACGGCCCGCTCTCGCAGGACCATCCGAGCCGAGACTCGCGCCGCCGGGCCGAAAACCGCGAGGGATGTGACGTCCTCTCCCTCCTCGGCGAATGCCCGCGACAACAGGTCGTCGAGGGCGAGCGCGAGCTCGCGCGAGGGCGCGGCCGTCGTCACGGGGAGCGATTGTAGGCCCTGCGCCGGGTGGGTCCGGCTGCGGGCCGGTTCATTCTCATCATGGAGGAGCGGCCCCGCCGGCGCGAGAATCGCCCGCCCCGCCGGGCTGGAGGAATCGATGAAACGTGCTCGCGTCTTCTTCTGTCTCGTGCTGGCCGCCGCTCCCGCGGCGGCCGAAGAGGGGATGTGGATGCCCCAGCAGATCCCGGCGCTCGCCGACCGGCTGAAGGCCCTCGGGTTCGAGGGCGACCCCGCGGTCTACGCGGATCTGACCGGCTTCCCGATGGGGGCCATCGTCTCGCTCGGCGGCTGCAGCGCCTCGTTCGTGTCGGCGGAGGGCCTCATCGTCACCAACAATCACTGCGTCCAGGGAGCCCTCCAGTTCAACTCGAAGCCGGGCCGGAACCTGATGGTGGACGGGTTCCTGGCGCAAGCGCGGGGCGAGGAGCTCTGGAGCGGCCCCGGAACGCGTGTCTACGTCACCGTCTCGGTCGCGGACGTCACGGCGGAGATCACGGGGAAGATCGACCCGAAGGTCACCGACCGGCGCCGCTACGACATCGTCGAACAGCGCGTGAAGGCCCGGACGTCCGCCTGCGAAAAAGGGGGGCTCCGGTGCACGGTGGCTTCTTTCTTCGACGGCCTGAAGTGGTACGAGATCGGCCAGAAGGAGATCGAGGACGTCCGCCTCGTCTACGCGCCCGCCGCCGGCATCGGCAACTTCGGCGGCGAGACCGACAACTGGCAATGGCCGCGGCACACGGGCGACTTCTCCTTCTACCGCGCCTACGTCTCGAAGGACGGGAAAGGCGTCCCGTTCTCCGAAGACAACGTTCCCTACCGGCCCCGGCGCTTCCTGAAGGTCTCCCCGAAGGGCGCCTCGCCCGGAGAGCTCGTCTTCGTCGCCGGCTACCCGGGACGGACGTGGCGGCTGAGGCCGTACGCGGAGGTCCGCGAAACCGTGGAGTGGGCCCTCCCGCGCGCGATCCGGCGGACCGCGGACCGGATCGCCCTTCTCGAAGCCGTCGGAAGGGACGACGAGCGGGCGGCGCTCAGGGTCTCGACCACGCTCCGCGGCCTGCACAACAGCCTGACGAAGGACAAGGGGGTCCTCGAGGGGATGGTGCGGGGAGGGCTTCTCGCCCGCAAGGGCGCCGACGAAAGAGACCTCGTCGCCTGGATCGAACGGGATCCCGGACGACGGGAAAGGTATGGCGCCGTCCTTCCGGCCCTATCCGCGCTCGTCGCGGAGACGGCGAAGACGCGAGAGCGCGATGCGCTTCTCGCCGAGCTGTCGGGGGGAAGGAGCTCGGCTCTCGGCGCGGCGGCGACGATCTACCGGCTCGCCATCGAGAGACGGAAAAAGGACGCCGACCGCGACCCGGAGTTCCAGGAGAGGAACTGGGCGCGGATCCGCGAGGGGCAGGAGCGCCTTCAGTCGAGCCTCGAGCCGAAAGCCGATCGTGCGCTCCTGAGATACACCCTGACGGACGTCGCGAAGCTCCCTCCCGGTCAGCGGATCGAGGCGCTCGACAAGGAGATCGGACTCTCTCCCGGCCTGCCGGAAGCCGACGCCGCAAAGGCGATCGACGCGTTCCTCGAAAGGCTCCTTTCCGGGACGAGGATCTACGACCGGACGTTCCGCGTGTCCCTTCTCGAGAAGCAGACGGCCGGCCTCGTCGGCGCCAGCGACACGTTCCTCGCGCTCGCCGCCGCCCTCTACCCGATTCAGGAAGCGAACCGGGACGCCTCGAAGGCGCGGAGCGGCGCCCAGGAGCGGCTCGGGCCGGTCTACGCCGATGCCCTTCTAGAGAAGGGCGGCGGTCTCCTCGCCCCCGACGCCAACTCGACGCTTCGGGTGACGTACGGAACGGTGAAGGGGGTCGAGGAGAGGGACGGCCTCTACTTCCTGCCGCAGACGACGCTCGCGGGAATCGTCCAGAAGGCGACCGGCTCGGGCGAGTTCGACGCACCGAAGGCCGAGCTCGACGCGATCAGGGCCCTGCGGGCCGGGGCGGGGACCCCCTACCTCGACCCGAAGCTGAAGGACGTCCCGGTCGACTTCCTCTCCACGGTCGACACGACCGGGGGGAACTCGGGCTCGGCGACGCTCAACGCCAGAGGGGAGCTGGTCGGCCTCCTCTTCGACGGCACCTTCGACACCGTGGCCTCGGACTACCTCTTCGACGAGCAGAAGACGCGCTCGATCCACGTCGACACGCGGAACCTTCTCTGGGTCCTGACCGAGGTCGAGAAGGCGACGAATCTCCTGACGGAGATGGGGTTTCCGCCAGGTCCGGCGCGGCCGGCTGCGAGCGCGGCCGCTCCGGAGTAGGCGATCGGGGCCGGTCCCCGTCTCTCTCTACTTCGGCGGCACAGGAGCTTCGTGGCGCGGCTCGCTGGAGGGGGGGACGAGCCCCTTCATCCGCAGGTACGTGACCATGTTGCCGTAGTGCTCGTAGTCGTGGCCGATCAGAAGCCCGACGACGCCGAAGCGGTTCGTCTCATGGCCGAAGAGCTTCGTCGCTGTGGAGAGCTGGGCCTCGGTCTCGCCGAAGACCTTGTCGCACGCCGCGAACGACTCCTTCAGGGCGGCCACGAGGTCGGCCTTCGAGGTCTTCGTCTTCTCGATGTCGCGCGGCTCCCCCTTCTCGCCGAGGGCCATGGCGGCGAACATGAAGTTGGCGTCGGCGACGTGCCCGACGAGCTGTCCGAAGCTCCGGACCTCCGGCGTCGGCTTGAAGGCGTAGTTCTCCTCCGGCATCTTCTCGGCGGCGCGGATGACGACGTCCTTCACGTGGGCCCACGGCATCTTCAGGCCGGAGATGGCGGCGCTTCCGGCCGCTCCGGCGTGGGCCCCGGGCGGCGAAGGCGGAGAAGGGTGGGTCTGGGCGGCGGCGGGGAGAGCCACGGCGAGGGCGAGGAGCGGGATCACGATCTTCATCGATACCTCCTCGGCCGATGATATTGCAATTACGTCTCAACCCGCCGAGTCGCGAGACCTAGCCCGACAGCCTCGAGAGGAGATAGAGGACGAGAAGCGCGGCGACGAGAGCGAGCGCGATCTTGAGAATCGACCAGGGGGCCCTCCCCGAGACCTTCCCGGTGACCCCGTTGACGAGGAAGCGGTAGGGGGAGCCGCGGTAGTCGTAGGCGGCGATCCAGAGGGGCAGAAGGCCGCTCTTGTAGGCGACGGCGGACCAGGCCGTCCGGACCGTAAGGGCGCGGTGCATCGGCGCGGGGATCTGTCCGGCGCAGGCGGAGCGGATCTCGGACTCCATCCGGGCTCGCGCCTCGCGGAGGGCATCGGGGAGGTCCACCGCGTACTCCTCGGCGAGGAATCCCGAGAGGAAGGAGGGTTCGTAGGGGACCAGATCGTGCGTCGGGAACGGCTCGAGGCCCCGGAGAAGGTCGCGCGGGACCCCTTTCGAGGCGGCGACGGGGACGTCGTCGAAGAACTTCTCGAGGAAACCGGAGACGGGCTCCCAACGGACCCGCGTCTCGGTCCGCCCGTCGACCTGGACGGTGTACGGCGTCCCCGCCTCGGCCTCCCATTCCGAGTGCGTCACCGCGTCGAACGTCCAGTAGGGGACGTAGACCCCCGTCAGGGCGGCGAGGGCGGCCCTCTCGCCGAGGTCCTTCGGACGGAACCAGAGGCGCGACAGCCATCCGCGGAACAGGCCGGCGGCCCCGTGGCGGTCGACCCGGAACGGGAGGATCCCCTCGGGGCGGACCATCTTCCCCGCGGCCGGCGCCTCGACGACCTCGGGCGCGCCGCAGAACGCGCAGCGCGAGGCGACGAGCCCCGGCTCGATCGCCTGCGAGGCGCCGCAACCCTGACACCGGACCGTCTTCCGCTCGACGCCCCAGCCGAGGTCGCGCGGGGCCCGAAGCCCCTCATCGATCGGCTTCTCGACGACCTGTCCGAAGGCCTTCGGCACCGCACGCGTCGTGCCGCAGTACGGGCAGGTGAGCGCGCCCTGGCCGGGGCTCCAGACGACGTCGGCACCGCACGCGGCGCACGGAAACCTGCGAAGCCCGGCCGGGGCGTCGGCCCCGCCGGTGGCAGCGCTCAACTCCCGGCCCGGTTCAGCTTGCAGCGGGGGCGGCCGGCGGCGGAGGGGGTGGCGGAGCTTCGGCCGGTCCCTCGAAGCCTGCGTAGCTCGAAAGGGGTGCCCATCCGCCGGCGCCCGGATGCCAGGCCATCGTCGTCGGCGCGACCTGCCCGGAAGCCACCATCGTCTTCAGCGCCTCGTCGGAGTAGGGGCCGTAGGTCTTGCCGTCCACGGCCAGCGACCAGCGGGGCGCAGCGGGCGCGGTGCCGGGAGGTGGCGGCGGCGCCGTGGTCCCTGGCGGCGGCGGCGCAGCCATCGCCCCGGCCACCTGCTGGAACGCCCCTCCCATCGCCCCGCCGATGGCGAGGCCGGCTCCGAGCCCGGCTCCTGCGCCGGCGATCCCGCCCGGGTTCGCCGCGGCGGTCTTGATCGCCTCGGCGGCCTGGAGCTGCGTGAACTGCCCGAGGCGGTCGCCGAGGACGCCCAGCTTCGTCCGCTGGTCGATGGCGGCCTCGACCTCCTCGGGGAGGGAGACGTTCTCGATGAAGAACTTCGAGAGCTCCAGGCCGAAAGCCGCGAACTCGGGCCCGAGAATCTGCTTTCCGTGCCCCGACAGCTCGTCGTACTTCGACGCGATGTCGAGCGCGGCGATCTTCGACTCCGCGATGGCGTCCGAAAGGCGCGAGAGGATCGTGGCGCGGAGCTGGCCGGTGATCTCCTCCTGCGTCGTCAGCCCTCGCGTCCCGACGACCGTCGCGAAGAAGGTCTTCGGGTCGGCGATCTTCATCGCGTAGATCCCGAAGGCCCGGAGGCGGATCATCCCGAACTCGGCGTCACGCATCATGACCGGGTTCGTCGTTCCCCACTTCAGGTCGGTGAAGAGCCGGGTGTTGAAGAAGTAAACGTCGCAGCGGAAAGGAGACTGGAAGCCGTACTTCCACCCGCGCAGGTCCGTCAGGATCGGCAGGTTCTGCGTCGTCAGCGCGTACCGGCCCGGGCTGAAGAGGTCGGCGGCCTTCCCCTCGTTGATGAAGAGCGCCGCCTGGTTCTCGCGGACCGTCAGCTGGGCCCCCATCTTGATCTCCTGGTTGTAGACGGGGAAACGGTAGACCATCGAGTCGTTCGTGTCGTCGAGCCACTGGATGACCTCGATGAACTGCGAGCCGATCTGCTGCTTGAGGTTGTCGAGCAGGCCCATGGCGCCTCCTCCTTCCGGGAAGCAAAGTCTATCGGAAAGCCGTCCTCAGGCGGGACGCGCTCCCCGACGGCCGGGCCGGGACGGTCCGTGCGCCGGTGTCGCCCCGCGATGACCGTGAAGGAGGGGTCGGGGAGGCGCGGGTTCCGACGGTCGGACCGCGGGAGATGGGGAGGAACGCCGCTGCGGCGCGGCGGCGCGGGCGGCGCGCGCATCGGCCTTCTCCCGCGCCCGCGTCCGCTCCTCGCTCTTCCGGGCACGGATCGTGGCGATCCGCTCGTGAATCGGCACCTCGAACCGCTCGGCGGACCGGACGGTGTAGTCGAAGTCGGGAAGCGTGATGCGCGGGAGGCGTGCCCCGATCGCCCTCTCGATGGCGCGGAGATCGCCTTCCTCGTCGGGGGCGACGAAGGTGAAGGCGTCGCCCGTCAGGGCCGCCCGGGCCGTCCGGCCGACGCGGTGGATGTAGTCCTCGGGGACGTGCGGCACGTCGAAGTTGACGACGTGCGAGAGGGCTTCGACGTCGATGCCGCGCGCGGCGATGTCGGTGGCGACGAGAAGACGGAACCTGCCCTCCTTGAAGCCGGCGAGGGCGGCGGTCCGCTGCGCCTGGCTCCGGTTGCCATGGATCCGCTCGCAGGCCACGCCGGAACGGGCCAATCTGTCGGCGAGGCGGTTGGCCCGGTGCTTGGTCCGGGTGAAGACGAGGACGCTCTTCAGGCCGCCCCTCTTCAGGAGCGATATCAGCAGATCGGGCTTCCGGTCCTGGGGGACGGGGTAGACCGCCTGCGTGATCCCGGTCGCGGGGGCAGCCGTTCGCTCGAGGTTCACCGTGGCCGGGTGCTTCAGCATCTCGCGGGAGAGCTGAACGATCGGGGGCGGTATCGTCGCCGAGAAGAAGAGAGTCTGGCGCCTTTCCGGCAGGTGGCTGAGGACGCGGCGGATGTCGGGGAGGAAGCCCATGTCCAGCATCCGATCCGCCTCGTCGAGGACGAGAACCTCGAGACCGGCCAGCTTCGCGTACGGGAAGCGGAAGTGATCGAGGAGGCGGCCGGGAGTGGCGACGACGACGTCGACGCCGCTCCGGAAGGCGTGCTCCTGCGGCCCCATCCCGACCCCTCCGAAAACCGCCGCGCCCGTGAGCGGCGTGTGGACCGCCAGCTCTGCGAGATGCTCGGCGATCTGGGCCGCCAGCTCGCGTGTCGGCGTCAGGACGAGGGCGCGCGTCGTCCGCCGGGGCTTCGCCATGAGCCGGTGGAGAATCGGCAGGAGGAATGCCGCCGTCTTGCCGCTCCCGGTCATCGCGCAGGCGAGGACGTCGCGCCCCTGCATCGCCGGGGGGATCGCATCGTTCTGGATCGGCGTGGGGCGCGTGAAGCCGAGCTCCTTCACGCCGCGAAGGAGGTCCGGGTGGAGTCCGAACGAGGAGAAGCCCATAAGGCCGGGGACGGTGTCACGGATCGCACGAAACGTCCACCGGCCGCGGGAGCGGGCCCGTCAGCGGAGGGCGAGAACATCCGCCAGCGGGCCTGAGGCGAGCGGACGGGGGCCGAGCGGCGCGAGGGCGGCGCGGAGTGCCGCGGACGAGGGGGAGCCTTTCGGAAGGACGTAGAGGTCGGGACGCGAGCGCGACGCCACGAGCGCCCGGGCTTCCGCGGCGAGCCGCCCGGCGTCGAGCTGCTTCTCGCTGAGCCAGCCGCGGTGGCGGGACACATCCGACGGAAAGAGGATGACGCGCCCCGGGAGGCCCGCCCGGGCGAGTCGGTAGTCGAGCTCGGGGCCCCAGAGATCGGCCGCGCAGACGCTCCGGCCGCTCTTCACCTCCGGCGCGAGGAGCGTGACGAGGGTCTCGCCAGGCGACGGGACGGTTGCGGCCCGAAGGGTGACGAGAAGGCCCCAGAGCGAGGCCGCGGCCGACAGGAGAGGCACGGGGCTCGGCGCGGACGCGAGCAGGAGCGCGACGAGCGGGAGGAAGAGGGCCGCCGGGCGCTCCGGAAGGAGCAGGGAACGGACGGCGAGATGCGTGCAGACGAGAAGGAAGACGCCCGCGAGGAAAACCGATGCGACGGGACGCATGGAGCTCCTCCACGCGAAGAGGAGGGCGACGCCGAGGAGGAGGATCGAGAGGGGGAGAACGATCGCGAGCGGCGTCCCGGACGCGGACATTCCCCAGGCGAGGTTCACCGGAAACCGCGCCGACGCCCCCGCGAATTCCGTACCGCGCGACCAGGCCATCGACGCCGGTGGCTGCCGGAGCGCGATCGGAAGCCACGGCAGGAAGACGAGGACGCCTCCGACGCCGGCGAGGGCGAGCCGGGAGCGGGCCCGTGGTGAGGCGCCGGGAACGAGCGTGACGAGTCCCGTCAGCGGGAAGACCGCGAGGTAATGACAGAGAACGGCCGCGCCGGCGGCGAGTGCAAGCGCGACGCAGCGGCCGGCGGTCGGCGTCTCCCGGACGGCGAGAGCGCGCTCGAGGGCCGCCAGGGCGAGCAGCGAGGCGAGGGCGTAAGCGCGTCCCTCGGCGCCGAAGTCCGCGGCAATGGGGAAAAGGGCATAGAGCGCCGCGGCGGGAAGGCCGGCCTCGGGCCGGCCGAGCCGGCGTGCGACGAGAACGAGGAGCGGGAGGTGGAGAAGGGAGGCGGCGAGCGAGAGAGCGCGGACGGCGGCGTCGTAGGCGCCCGGATCGGGGCCGAAAGGAAGGAGGATCAGGCGTGAAAGGAGGTAGTGGAGCGGCGGCCCCGAGTCGGTGCGGAGGGAATCCAGCAGGGCGGCGGTGGGCGTCCGCGCGAGCGTCAGCGTGAAGATCTCGTCGGCCCAGAGCGGCTTTTCCACGAGCAGGGCCGTACGCACGCCGGCCCCGATCAGGATCGCGGCGACGAGAACCGCGCGGCGCATCGAAAAAGAGTAGCGCACGGCAGCGGGCCGCCGTGCGCTACGAGCGGGCCGCTCCGGGGCGCCCGCGGCCGCGTTCGGCGGGAGGGTGAACCAGCCGGGGGCGGGGCCGGAGGCCCGCATCGAGGCATCCGCCGGTGCTGTTCCCATCCTAGAGCCCCACCGGGTGCCGCGGCCTGAGCCGTTTGTATCAACGGGACACCAGGCGGCATTCCGCTTGAATCAGATGAATCATGGACGCCCCTCGACCAGATCCGGCAGCGTGCGCCATCGTGGACCTCTCCACCAACTATCTCGGGCTGAGGCTCGCCCACCCGATCGTTCCGGGGGCATCACCGCTGACCTGGGACCTGGACATCGTCCGGAGCCTCGAGGATGCGGGGGCGCCGGCCATCGTCATGAGGTCCCTGTTCGAGGAGCAGGTACGCCACGACGAGGAGGCCCGCCGCGGCGGGCTGGTCGACCCCGAGAATTCGCCCGCCGCGTACCTCGAGCGGATCCACCGGATCAAGGAGGCGGTCGCGATCCCCGTCATCGCCTCGCTGAACGGGACGACGGACATCGGCTGGACCGGATTCGCGCGCCTGATGCAGCAGGCGGGCGCGGACGCTCTCGAGCTGAACGTCTACCACGTCTCCTCGAACCTCTGGACGCTCGGCTCGACGATCGAGGCACAGACCCTCGACATGATCCGCGCGGTGAAGCTGACGGTGACGATTCCGGTCGCGGTGAAGATCTATCCGTTCTTCTCCTCGATCGTCTGCTTTGCGCGGCAGCTCGACGAGATGGGGGTGTCGGGACTGGTCCTCTTCAACCGGACCTACCAGCCGGAGATCGACCTCGAGACCCGGACGGTCCGTCCCGAGCTCCGGCTCTCCAGCTCCTCGGACCTCCTCCCGCGCCTCCACTGGATCGCCATGCTCGCCGGCCGGCTCCAGCTATCGCTCTCGGTGACGGGGGGCGTCCACACGGCGCACGACGTCCTGAAGGCCATCTTCGCGGGCGCCGATACGGTCCAGATGGTCTCGGCCCTCCTCCGGGGCGGGCCGGAGAATCTGAAGACCGTCCGCACCGAGATGGAGCGATGGCTCGAGCGGCACGGGATCGCCTCGCTCGAGGAGGTGCGCGGCTGCATGAGCCTGGAGAGGCTCCCGGACGCGAACGCCTTCAGCTTCGCGGCCTCGATGCACCTCATCCAGCACTGGCAGGACGCCGCCGTCTCCTGAGCGGCGTTGGCCCTGCGCGGGCGGGCGGAGCCTTCTTCTTTCAGCCCGACGGCCTCTTCGGCGGCTTTCCCCCGTTGCGAACGGGCACCCTCGCTTCGCCCCGCGCGATGAGGTCGAGAAGGTCGGACACCGTCACGATCCCGACGAGGCCCTGCCCGTCCACGACCGGGAGACAGCCGATGCTCCATCCGCGCATGAGGGTCGCCGCCTGCCGGACCGTCATTCCCGGCTTCGCCCTCACGGCGTAGGGGGTCATGAAGCTCTGGACGTTGTGCCTCTGGCGCATCGACTGGCGGTCTTTCCCCCCGAGATCGCGCTCCGAGAGAACGCCGACGATCTCGGGACCCGCCGTGACGATCAGATGGTGGA
>JBLMYG010000395.1:0-8928 GCA_050258155.1 Acidithiobacillales bacterium | reverse complement strand
AGCTCCTTGATGACCCGCCGGGCGAACCCGTTCACGATCATCGAGACGGCGTCCTCGGCGGAAAGGCCGCGCTGCATGCAGTAGAAGAGCTGGTCCTCGCCGATCTTCGACGTCGAGGCCTCGTGCTCGAGCGTCGCCGACGAGTTCTTCACCTCGATGTACGGGAAGGTGTGCGCGCCGCACTCGTCGCCGATCAGGAGCGAGTCGCACTGGGAATAGTTGCGCGCCCCCTCGGCGCCCTTTCCGATCTTCACGGCGCCCCGGTAGGTGTTCTGCCCGTGACCGGCCGAGATCCCCTTCGAGACGATGTTCGAGCGGGTGTTCTTCCCGACGTGGATCATCTTCGTCCCGGTGTCGGCCTGCTGAAAGTTCGTCGTGAGCGCCACCGAGTAGAACTCGCCGACGGAGCGGTCGCCGAGGAGGAGACAGCTCGGGTACTTCCAGGTGATGGCCGAGCCGGTCTCCACCTGCGTCCACGAGATCTTGGAGTTCCGGCCCGCGCACTTCCCCCTCTTCGTGACGAAGTTGTAGATCCCCCCCTTGCCCTCCTTGTCGCCGGGGTACCAGTTCTGGACCGTGGAGTACTTGATCTGGGCGTCGTCGAGGGCCACCAGCTCGACGACGGCGGCGTGGAGCTGGTTCCGGTCCCGCTTCGGGGCCGTGCACCCTTCGAGGTAGCTTACGTAGGCCCCCTCTTCGGCCACGATGAGCGTCCGCTCGAACTGGCCGGTGTCCGCCTGGTTGATCCGGAAATAGGTCGAGAGCTCCATGGGGCAGCGGACCCCTTTCGGGATGAAGCAGAACGACCCGTCCGAGAAGACCGCGGAATTCAACGTCGCGAAGAAGTTGTCGGTGTACGGCACGACCGAGCCGAGGTACTTCCGGACCAGGTCGGGGACCTCGCGCACCGCCTCCGAGAAGGAGCAGAAGACGACGCCGAGCTCGTGGAGCTTCTCGCGGAATGTCGTCGCGACCGAAACGGAGTCGAGGACGGCGTCGACCGCGACCCCCGCGAGGATCTCACGCTCCTTGAGCGGGACCCCCAGCTTCTCGTACATGGCGAGAAGCTCGGGATCCACCTCGTCGAGGCTTTTCGGGCGCTTCTCGGTGACCGACTTCGGGGCGGCGTAGTAGACGATCTGCTGGTAGTCGATGGGGGGGTAGTGGACCTTGGCCCAGGTCGGCTCCTTCATCGTCAGCCAGTGCCGGTAGGCCTTCAGACGCCACTCGGTCAGCCATTCCGGCTCTTCCTTCTTCCGGGAAATGAGCCGGACGACGTCCTCCGAAAGCCCCGCCGGGATCACCTCGGACTCGATGGCCGAGACGAACCCGTGCGGGTAGTCCTGCCGGGTCAGCTCGTCGAGAATCCGGTTGGGTTTGCTCATGAGGCCTGGCTCCTGGTAAGCGGCGTGCGAGCTATGCCGCCGAGCGAGAGCGAGATCGGGAAGATGGGGCCGATCGGGCGTGTCATCTCGGCAAGGGTGACCCTCGACAGCGCCTCCCGGACCGTCCGGTTGATGACCAGCCAGTTCGGCTTCACCGAGCAGAAGCGCTCCTGCTCGCAGATGCCCGGGGCCTGGCATTCGGTCAAGGCCATCGGCCCCTCCAGCGCCTCGATGATCTGGGCGATGGTGATCTCGCCCGCGGGCCGGGCCAGCGAATAGCCGCCTTTCGTGCCCCGGTGCGACGACAGCAAACCACTGTGGGAGAGCTGCTTGAGGAGCTTTCCCACCGTGGGGAGCGGAAGCTTCGCCACGCTCGCAATCTCGCGCGCCGTGAGCGGTGTCGAGTCCTGCCGGACCGCGAACTGGGTCAGGAGGACGATGCCGTAGTCGGTCAGCTTGGCCATTCGAAGCATCCGCCCGTACCTCCGGTCCAGATATCGGACCTGATCAGTACTATATCCCGCGACACGGGCTCCGTCAAGGAACGGAGGCTCGCAGGGGACGTGCGCCGCGCCTGGGGGGCGATGATTCAGGCAAGCGGCCCCGCCTCGGACGGAAAGGCCGTGCAGAAGTCGTCGATCCTCTTCAGGTCACCGTCCGTCAGCTCGAGGCTTCCCGCGCCGATCCAGCCGTCGACCTGCGCCGCGCTCCGGGCCCCGACGATCGCGCCCGTCACCTCCGGACGGCGAAGAGTCCAGGAGATCGCAACCTCCCCGGGAGAGCAGCCGTGCTCCGAGGCGATCGTCCGGAGAAGCTCCACGAGCCTCAGGTGTCGTCCAATCCGCGGAGGCCGGAACTCCGGGTCCCGGCTCCGCCAGTCGTCGGAGGGGAAGCTCGCCACGCGAGCCTCCGTCATCGCCCCAGACAGGAGGCCGGAGTACATCGGGGAGTAGACGATCACGCCGATGCCTTCCTCCCGGCACCAGGGGAGCTCGGCCTTTTCGGACTGCGGATTCACGAGCGAATACGGGGGCTGGAGCGACGTGACCGGGGCGATCCGGGCGATCTCTTTCAGACGGGGAACGTCGAAATTGGAGACGCCGATCCAGCGGACCTTCCCCTCTTTTCGGAGCGCCGCCATCGTCTCCCACGCCTCGAGGAATCCCTTGTGAGGCCAGTGAATCTGGTAGAGGTCGATGGCGGCGACGCGAAGGCGTTTCAGGCTCGCCTCGGCCTCGGCCCGGATCGACTCGGACCGGAGGCTGCGCTTCGGGTTTCGCGTCCCGTCGTCGACGAGCCCGCACTTGGTGAAGACGTACGGGCGCAGCGAGACACCCTCGAGGGCCTTCGCCACGATCTCCTCCGAGTGTCCGAAGCCGTAGACGGCCGCCGTGTCGATCCAGTTCACGCCCAGGTCGAGAGCGCGCCGGATCGCCCCCACCGATGCCCGGTCGTCCTGCGGCCCCCAGCCGTAGGTCCAGCCGCCGCCCCCGATGGCCCACGCGCCGAAGCCGAGGCGGGTGATCGAAAGGTCCGAGTTCCCGAGAGTCCGCTTCTCCATCTTCAACTCCCTCACGGTCCGATGAGCCGATTCATCCCTCGAAAGGTCATGCTCTATTCTGATGCCGGGTGGGGGAGTGAGGCCGAAGCACATTGCGCGGCGAGCGGGCGTGCTCGTCGCAGCTTCGATGCTTCTCTTCGAGGCGCGCGCGGCTGCCGGGCCCCCGTACCTCACCGACGATCCGGAGCCGGTCGAACTCCATCACTGGGAGTTCTATCTCTCTCTGACCGGCGAACGGGATCCCGACGGAAGCTCCGGCGATTTCCCGCACTTCGAGGTCAATTACGGCCCCCTGCCGGAGCTTCAGCTTCACGTCATCCTGCCGCTCTCGTACGCGCGGCCTTCGGGCGGGCCCACGGCTTGGGGCTTCGGAGACATCGAGGTTGGTGCGAAGGTCCGGTTCGTGAAGGAGACGGCAGGCCGGCCCCAGGTCGGGACCTTCCCGCTCCTCGAGCTGCCGTCCGGCGACGTCTCCCGCGGCCTCGGGGCCGGAGAGGTCCGCGCCTTCATTCCGCTCTGGCTCCAGAAGAGCTTCGGGAAGTGGACGACGTACGGCGGGGGCGGCTACTGGATCAACTCCGGCGAGGGAAACCGCAACTGGTGGTTCGCGGGATGGCAGGCGCAGGTGCAGCTGACGAGGTCGTTCGCGCCAGGGGCGGAGCTCTACTACCAGTCTTCAGCCGCGGAAGGAGCGGCCTCACAGGTTCGCTTCAACGTCGGCTTCGTCTTCGACGCCTCCGAGCACCATCACATTCTCTTTTCCGCCGGGCGCGCGATCACAGGCTGCGACTGCAGTCAGGGCTACCTGGCGTACCTGCTCACTCTCGGGCCCTGACCGCTCCCGCTACCTCGCGAAGACGGCGTCCACCGGGGTGATCTTCACGTTGTCCGGCTTGATGCCGAGCTTCATCGCTCCGATCAACTTGTCCTCCTCTGTAACCGCCTTCGGCTTCTCGGAGTCGTACTTGATGGCGGGCGCCGTGTCCGTGACGAGCTTCTCCTTGAGCCCCGCTGCGTCCTTCGTGACGATGACGACGGAGAGGTCCGACGCCGAGAAATACTTCCGGATCGCGGCGTTGACGTCGTCCCGCGTCAGCTTCGCGATCTTGCCGCGCATGTACGACGTGAACTCCGGGATGCCGTACCACTCGGAGTCGATGGCGTACCCGAGCTGGTGGTCCTGCGTCGAGGTGAGGAGGTAGACGTTCTTCATCAGGTATTCGCGGGTGGCCTCGAAATCCTCCTGCGACAGGCCGTTCCCGATCAGCTTTCCGACCTCGTAGAGGGCGATCCGAAGGGCCATCGGGCCGTTCTCGGGGACGACGGGCCGGATCCAGACCTCGAAGATCTGCGACCGTCTGGGGATGTTCGCGTCGGGGAAGAACTGGAACATCCCCCGCGGGAAGGCCTCGATGTAGGCATAGTCGCCGTAGTTCAGACCACGAAGCTCGCGGAGCCGCTGGAAGAGGTGGGATTGAGACGACCGGTGCTCGCCGAGCCAGACCTTCGCGAGCGAGAGCGCGGCGAAATCGGGATGGGCGCGCGTCACCGACATCGGATGTCCGAACGAGATCGCCGTGGCGCGGGTCTCCTTCTGGATGATCTCGACCTCGATCCCCTTCGGCTCGTGAGGGACGACGCCCGACGGTGCGGGGAGGGGCGGGCCGCCCGGAAGGCGCCCGAGGTCGGCCTCGAGGCGCTTCGTCATCTCGACGGGCGCGGCGCCCGAGATCCCTGCAAGAAGGCCGGCCCGCGTGTAAGCGGCCTTCGCGAAGGCCTTCACGTCGTCGAGGGTGATCGCGTCGAGGCCCGCGACCGTCCCGAGGACGGTGTGGCCGTACGGCGTGCCGGCGAAGATGTCGTTCTGGAGCTCCTCCTTGGCAAGCTCCTCCTCGTTGTTGCTCCGGAGGTTCTGGATCAGGGCGTTCCTCTGGCGGTCCTTCAGCCGCTTGAAGTCCTCCTCGCGGAAGCCCGGGTCGACGAGCTGCGGGAGGGCCACGTCCGCCAGCACCTTCCAGTTGTCCCTGTGGATGACTCCCGTGAAGGTCGTCAGCTCCTTGTCGACCTGGTCGCCGAAGCTCCCGGCGACGGGGTAGAGGGCCTTCTGGACCTCGTCGATCCGCATCGCCTTCGAGCCGGCCTCCGCGATCATCGCGGCGGTCAGCGCTGCGAGGCCCTCCTTCCCTTTCGGGTCGTGGGCCGAGCCCGCCCTGAAGGCGAGCTTCACGACGATCTGGGGAAACTCAGGATTCTGTGTAATGAGCTTGAGATCGGCTGGCGAAGGTGGCGGAGCGAAGGAGGACAGGGGCGGTAGCGTGGCGATTGCCTGCGGCAGCTGCTCCTTCGAGAGCGTCGTGACGACCATCTCCCCGTCCACGACGTACTTCCTCGCGGCCGCGAGGAGATCTGCCGAGGTGACCGTCGAGGCCGTCCGGAAGTACTGGTTCAGCGTGTCGTACGAGCGCCGGTAGCGGACGAACCGCGCGAGGATCCCGGCGATCGACTCCGTGTTGTCGAACCGCCGGACGAGGCCGTAGCGGTTGTTCGAGATGGCCTCGGCGACCATCTTCTCCGGGAAGCTCTCCGTGCGGATCTTCTCGAAGGTCTTCAGGATCTCGTCGCGGACGTAGAGGGCGTCGTCCAGCTTCTTGACGCGGGCGGCGACGGTGTAGAGCGGCGGATCGGCGCTGTCGGGCGCGTAGGCGAGGAGGGGGTCGACCTTCTGCTCCTGCTCGACGAGCCTCCGGTAGAGGTCCGAGGTCCGTCCGAAGGCGAGGTCGAAGAGGATGTCGAAGGCGGCGTAGTCCTTCGAGGTTTCGGAGAAGGCGGGCCCGTGGAAGGCTACGGTCACCCACGGAAGCGTCGGGCTCTCCCACGTGACATGCGCGTAGCGGGGGGCCGCGTGGCGGGGCTCCTGCGGGATCGCGACCTTGTACGAGCCGTGCTTCCAGCCCCCCCAGTACTTCTCGACGAGGGGGATGACGACGCCGGGATCGACGTCCCCCGCCACGATCAGCGTCGTGTACTCGGGACGGTACCAGCGGTCGAAGAAGGTCTTCGAGTAGGCGTACTGGTTGGGCATCTCCTCGATGTCCTTGAGGAAGCCCATCGTCGTGTGCTTGTACGTGTGGACGTCGAAGGCGGTCTCCTGCTGGACCTCGTCGAGCTTCCGGAGCGGGTTGGAGCTGTTCTTGTTGTATTCGCCGAGAACGGCGCGCGCCTCGGTCTTGAAGACCGCCTCCGGGTACGAGAGGTTCTCGAAGCGGTCTGCCTCGAGGCGGAGCATCGTCTCGAGGTCCTCCTTGGCGAAGGTCGTGTGGTAGCAGGTGTAGTCGTCGGTCGTGTAGGCGTTCGACCGGGCGCCCGCCTTCGTCAGGGCGTCCTGGTACTGCTCCGGCGAAACGTCCTTCGTCCCCCGGAACATGATGTGCTCGAAGAAGTGTGCGAAGCCGGTCTTGCCCGGCTCCACCTCGTTCCGGGAGCCGGTCTGGACCGGGATCTGGAGCGAGACGATGTTCGGAAAGCCGGTCGGGACGACGATGACCTTCAGGCCGTTCGGGAGGGTCTTCTCGGTGGCCTTGAAGGGGAGGACGTCGGTCGACGGCGCAGCCGTCGCGGAGGGCCCTTTTTCTCCGGGGGGCTTCCCCGGCTCCTGGGCGGATCGGGCCGTGGTCGTCACGGCGGCGAGGATAAGGGCGACGCAGCGGATCAGGCGCATTGGCACTCCTCTCGTTGATCTCACGGAGCGATGTTTACTACGTTCCGGAGTCGAAGAGGTTGCGGAAGCGCCTGATCCGTTTGCACCAGGCCGCGGCGGTCACCGGACGGGGCACCAGGAATCGAAGCCGCGGCTCGCCTCCCGCCGCTGGAGCGGTTCCGGGCCTTCCGGAAGGACGCCGAGCCGCACCAGGCCATCGCGGAACTCGTACCGGATCCTGAGCGTTGCGACCGGGACAGGCTCGAGGTCGAGGGCCACTTCGGTGACGGCGTGCCGTGTATCTCCGCCCATGCCGGTCGCGGCGTAGTCGTCCGAGAGGGCCGCCGCCTGGTCCTTCCTCGGCGCGGGCGCTCCGGCCCGCTTCTCGGCCGCCTCCGACCTCTGGCTCGGCGCCCCCGACGCTTCGGCTCCACGCGAGACCGGCTGCCTCCGGCACTTTTCGCGGAAGAAGACCGCCTCGATGACGCCGAGATTCCTCGTCTCGCCGAGCTTCGCTCCGTACGACGACGCCTCGCCGGTGAAGAAGAAGCGCCGCGCCGTCTCCCCGGAAATCTGCCACCCTTCGATCACGACCGACTGGTACGGTGCGAGAACCCATTTCCGGGCGCTCGAGGCGTCGGTGTGGCCGGCGTCGATCGTGTTGAGACCGTCGACCGAGAGGGCCACGCCGATGCGGACGGGGAGAGGGTTCGTGATCCGGAGAGCGTAGTTGGAACCGCGGACCGCCTCGACGTAGACGGTCCCGCGGGCTGCGTATTCGGGGCGCTCCGCCCCTCCCGTCAGGACCGAGAGCCGATAGCCGGGCCCCGAGGTCGCCGCGGCGAGAGGTGGGGCGGCCGTCAGAGCGAGAAGGGCGGGAAGGAAGAGCTGGCGGCGCATGGCGGTCTCCTTTCGCCACTTGAGACCGCCCCCGGGAGAAAAGGTTCCGGATGGACCAGGGACGCCACCGGTCCGGCGCACCCTCTTTGACCCGCCCGAAGGGCTCCCGTAGAGTCGCCCGGCATGCAATCGCTTCGGATCGGCCTTCTCGGGTTCGGTACCGTCGGACAGAGCCTTGTCCGCCTCGTCCAGGCAGGACGGGCTCCCCGCCGGGAGCGGCATGGAATCGACCTTTCCTTCGTCGCCATCGGAGACGGCCGGGTGAAGGAGCTGCGGGCGAGCTGGGTGGAGGGAGACGTCCGGTGGACGGATGACCTTCAAAGCGTCGCTGGCGGGGAAGATGTCGACATCGTGGTCGAGCTGCTCGGGGGGCTGGAGCCGGCCGGGCGCCTGATCCGCCAGGCCATCGACGCAGGGAAGCACGTCGTGACGGCCAACAAGCTCCTTCTCGCGAAGGAAGGGGACGAGCTGTCCCGTAGGGCCTCGGCTCGCGGCGTCGCCCTCGGGCTCGAAGCGTCCGTTGCAGGGGGCATCCCGATCCTCCGCGCCCTCCGCGAGAGCTTCGTGGGCGACCGGATCGTCTCCGTCGGGGGGATCCTGAACGGGACGTGCAACTTCATCCTGAGCGAGATGACGGCCCACGGCCGCGGCTACGCCCCGATCCTCGAGGAGGCGCAGAAGCGCGGCTACGCCGAGGCCGATCCGACGAGCGACGTCGAGGGATGGGACGCGGCCTACAAGCTTGCCCTTCTGGCCCGGATGGCGTTCGGCCGGCACGTGAAGGTGGATCAGGTCGCCCGCTCGGGAATCACCGCTCTCGAGCCCTTCGACGTGGTTTACGGAAGGCTCCTCGGCCGGACGCTCCGGCAGATCGCCCTCGCCCGGCAGCTTCCGAGCGGAAGGCTGCTCCTGTCGGTCCGGACGCACCTCGTGTCGAACGCCTCGCTTCTTGCGCGCGTCGAGGGACCCTTCAATGCCGTACTGGTCGAGGGGGAAGCAGGCGGCCCCTTCATCTTCCATGGTCAGGGCGCCGGTGGGGATCCCACGTCGACGGCCGTCCTCTCCGACATCATCGAGATCGCGCGAACCGGAGGGCGCCCCGCGGCGCCGCCGTTCGGTTATCAGGAGCTTCCGTCCGCCGAAGTGGCCGGGCCCGAGGAGTTCGTCGCCCCCTTCTGCCTCCGGTTCGTCGTGAAGGACCGGCCGGGAATCATCGCCGGAATCAGCCGGATCCTTGCCGACCATGCCATCAACATCGAGGCGGTCTTCCAGACGCCGTGGGAGGACAAGAGCGCGCTGCCGTTCGTCATCACGCTCGAGACGGTGGCGCAGGCCCAGCTCGACGCCGCGCTCGCGACGCTCCGCGGCCTCGAGTTCAACGTCGT
>JBLMYG010000394.1:0-6872 GCA_050258155.1 Acidithiobacillales bacterium | reverse complement strand
GTCGTCGCGAACGCGCACAAGGCCGGACTCCTCGTACACCCGTTCACCTTTCGCAACGAGCAGAAGCGCCTCGCAAGCGACTTCGAGGGAAATCCGGTTAACGAGTACCTCGCCTTCTACGGACTCGGGATTGACGGCGTATTCAGCGACTTCGCCGACACGGCTTTCGCCGCGCGCAGGATGTTCCTCCTGAAGCAAGATCTGAGATGCGGAAGCCACTGACCTCTGGAAGGCGGCGAATCCCCGCCTTGGGACCGAGGTACCTCGAGACCGGAGGTCGTGAACGATGGGGAGGGGGCCAAATTCCGTGCCATTGCCCTTTTCTCCGCATTCCCCCTCCGGTGCGGTCCACGGAAGACGGCGCTCTCTAATCCCGTTAACCAGCGAGTCTCTCAGGCTCGCGATTTGTTAACCGCTCTCTGCCGCTTTCGACACGAAAGGCATTCAGGGAGCGTGTCCGAGCCTCGAATCGGCCATCGTGCGGCGCGCCGCCGTTTTCAGATTGAAATGCGCATACGGCCAGCGTCCGCGCAAGATCCCCAGACTTTCTGACGGTCGCGCCTTAGACATCAAGCCCCGCGAATAATGTCGCGGTATCCGTTAACCGGGGGACCCCAACTTCGACCCGCTGCGCAAGAACCCGAGGTTCCAGAAGCTCGTCGCCGGCGGGAAGAGCCTGTCTGCCCACCCAAAGGTGGAGCGAAAGTGGGGCGATCTGGCGGCTACAGGAGGCGGAAATTGACGACTCGAACGCCCGATCGAGTCGCGCTTTGTCGCTTCTTGTCTACTCGAGGCGACTTTTGTGGTGTTCTCATAACCCAAAGGTCGAAGGTTCAAATCCTTCCCCCGCAACCAGTGACATCAAGGGGTTAGGTCGAGAGGCCCAACCTTTTTCCTTGTTGGGGCGAAAGTCAGGCGATCTTTCGATCGCAACTATTGAAGGTCGAGAGTTGGGTTCGGTCGGTCCCTGTCCCCACGCTCCCCAACTTCCCCCGGGGAATCGCGGCAGGCAGAGGGTTCGGCGCATCGACCCCGGGGGGCGATAGCCGCTCGCAAAATCGCAGGGTCTTTCTCGAGCGCCTTCTCTGGTTCGCCGGATGGCGAGAGACCGACTCACGAATCGTCCCGAAACTTTCTCCGCGCGGCATGGACCACGACCCACACCGCGATGAGCAGGAATGGCAAAACGAGCGCCAGCGTCGCGTCCAGGTCGAAGTCGAACCCCCGGCTCTGAATTCCCTTGAGAACGTGGCCGATCAACCCGAGGGCGTAATACGTGATCACGACGACCGACAGCCCCTCGACCGCCTGCTGGAGCCTCAGCTGCAGCTTCGCCCGACGATCCACGCTCTCGAGCAGACGAGCGTTCTGCTCCTCGACATGAAGCTCGATGCCCGTCCGCAGCAGGTCGGCGGCGCGGGCGATGCGCTCGGACAGCTTGGCCAGGCGTTCGAGGAGGCTTCGGTAGGTCTCGGCCGCTGGCCGCACGCGCCGCATGACGAAGCGGCTCAGGCTCAAGACATGCTCGATCTTGTCCTCGCGGAGATCCACGAACCGACTCTCGAGAAGGGAGAAGTAGGCCGACGATCCGGCGAAGCGGTTGGAGACCCGCGCGCGGATGTGCTCGACCTCGGCTGCGAGCTCGAGGAGGGCGTCGAGCACGGTCCGCTTCTCCTGAACCGACTGGGCCTTGCGCAGCGCGTCCATCTCCTGAACCATCCGGCGCTCGGCCGCGGCAAGCTCGGGCTTCACCTCCCGCGCGATCGGCAGCGGTAGGAGTGTGAGATGGTAAGCGTCTTCGATCGCGAGAAGCCGTTCCACGGTCCGGCCCAACTCCTGCGCCGACACAGCGCGAGTCACGATCGCGATCCGGCCAAAACCGTCCTCGTGCGCCCGATAACAGGTCCAGACTTCTGCCCGGCCCGCCATGACCCGACTCCCGTTGACCGTATGACCCCCGAAGAGAGCGGTGAGGCTCTCTGGAGTATCGGGCATCTCCGGGGCCGAACCGACCGCGATCCGTGTTGCCACGAGCGGCGACACAGCGACACTGGCCAGCCAGCCTTTCGGCGTCAGTTGGAGCACGTCGAAACCGAAAGGGCTGAAGGGGATCTGGAGGTCGTAGAGAAAGAATGTATACGCCACGAACTCAGAGTGTTGCTCCCAGGACACAACGAGGCGGCCAGTCCCCGCGACCGTCGTTGTGAAGATGGCGTGTCGTTCCGTTTCGTAGGTCGGCGCAAGGCCGAGCCCATCGGTCAGCTCGCGAAGAGGCCGAAGATCGACAGCTTCCGCCTCCGCTGTGAGAAATGAGATGCGAAGCACGTGGGCCGGGCCCGAGAACCGGACATAAGGGCGGGCGTGCAGCTCCTGCCAGATCACGTCGCGTTCCGCGCGGTCTTTCATCCCACGATTATGTCTGCACCGCCCTGCGATCGCGATCCTCTACTCCCCGGAATCGAAGAATCGAGGAAGAAAGGAGAAACCGTAGGATGCGCTCAGGAGCGCAAGGTCAACGTAAGATCGAGGTTCTGCCCATCGTACGGGAAGCTGGCGCGAGAAAACGATGGCGCGCCGAGGATGCCTTTTGCCTGGTTTAGAAAACCGTAACTTTCCGTGGGGATACCCAACCAGTTGGCATCGAGCTTGCCGTTCATGTTCTCATCATGAATGACGGCGAGGGCATACGTCCCCGGCGGGATGTCCTCAAAGTCGCAACGTGCTTGCGTCTGCCGAACCTTTATGACCATGACAGTCGTTGCCGAGCGCAGGAACTCTCGGGGAAAGCCAACTGGTGACTCGAAAAGCGCGCAGGCCACGTTGCCGGTGCTGTTTCGTATGTGGAGAATCGTGACGTGAATACCGGGACGTCGTGACTGGGCAAAGCTGGCATCGGGAAGACTCGCACACGTCAGCACGACAAACCATGCGAGATATCGAGCGAACATGAGGACCCGTCTCGGCAGATCCTCGGGCGCGGAGTCCACCGCGGGCTTGCGAATGGTTGGCCTGGTCATGATTGTCCTCGTGGCTTCGACCCCGTCGCGCGACTGGATCGCACCGCACCGGGGCAAATTGGGCGCCTGATAGGCCCTCGCATCACCGGCGGGCGCGAGATCCAGCACCGCCCCGGGGACAGAGACTTGTGTGGAGCGGATGCGGACATGCCTTTTCGCCTCGGCAAACACTAACTCCTCCCGGGGGCGACCGGCAAAACACGTCTCACGGCTTACCGCGTTCCTGCGCCTTGGCGGTAATGCTCTCGAGCGGATCCTTACGATCCGGCGGGATTTCGCCCGGGACGGGGTCCGGCCAGAGATCTCGCAGAAACCGATTCCGGAGTCCGAAAATCGCGGATCGGCTTTCCGCGTGCATGAACGCTCGCGCCTGCTGCCGGTCCTGGTGGGGGCGTCGGTCTCCGCGAAACCGAAGGCCGGACCGCCGCCCCGTCGGCCGCCGGAGGAGTCGTGTTCGGGCCGTCGGCCGCCTGCTGTTCGAACCACTGTTTTGCGCCCAGGAGTCGGAGCTTCGTGGCGTTTCGGTCCAGCTCGAGGCCGACACTCAGCGCGCCCGACTGGATCAGGAATGCGCCATCGCGGTTCGCATTCCTGCGGAGGTAGTGTCCCCGGATACGATAGCTCCCTCCTCGGGCGTCGAGGTCCCGGACGCTCGTGAGTGAGGGAGCGATCTCGATGGTCGCCGTCGCCGCGAAATCCTCGAGATCCAGGAGGCCTCGAGTCCAGGCGGGCAGATCGGGCGTGAAGAGCGCCAGGAGTGGGCGCGCATCCCGGGACCTGGCCTGGATCCCGGCCGACGTCCTCGAGCCGATCTTCCCGGAAGTAATGTCGAATCGACCCCACCAGCGCCGCGACTCGTCCGACCCGGAGGAACGAACGTCCGACAGCGCCAGGCGGCTTCCAGAAACGTCGAGAGGCCCGGACGTCAGATTCCAGCGCGGAATCAGCAGGCGCAGGTCGGCGTCGCCTTGCAGTTTCAGGTCGTTCCGGCGAACCGACCCCTCCGCGATCGCAAATCGGACTTCTCCCTTCGCCACTCCACGCTCGACCGTCCCTCGGATCGTTCCCTTTCCTGCTCCGTCTTCGAGCCGCGTGCCCGAACCGGTCCGAACGAGGTGTTCGAGGGCCTGGAGCCGATCGAAGCCGACGTCGAGCTTCACCTCGCCCCAGATCTTCCGCCAGACCTCGCTCCCGTGAACCCGGCTGGGCTCGTACGGCTCGAACGCGGCGGAGACCGTCCCGGAGACGGCGACACTCACGGGCGCGCGCCCGATGCGCGTCTCGCCGCTCTCGACCGTGACCCGCGCGGGACCGATGCGCGCGAGCAGCCCCGGCCGCAGGAAGAAACCTCCTTCGAGCCGTGCGACTCCTCGATAGTGAAATGCGTCGATCCAGATTTCGTCGAACCGGTCGACGGAAATCGACCGGACGTCGATGCGCCAGGGATTCCCCGGCTGCTCCGGACCCCGAATCTCCGGCGACCGCAGCGGCGGATCGGCGAAGCCCGGCACTTCCGGGAGCGCGGAGACATTCGCAGCCTTCGCCTCCGCGGGAGTCAGCTTGTTGCGGAGAAAGAAGGACAGACCCGTGCCGCGGAGACGCTTCGCCCGGAAGGTTCTCCTGGCGAGCGCGAAAACGGAGTAGTCGACGCGCGCGGCGTCGAGTCGGATGATCCATTGAACGTTCTGGTCGCTGCCTCGAATCCGGAGATTCTTGATCGTGAGGCGGCCGGGCCAGAAAGAGGTCGCCTCGTCGTAGTCCAGAGAGAGGGACTCCGGTTTCTCATTGATCAAGGCGCGAAGCCTGGGACCCGAGAGCAGCCACCGTGTCGCGGCGACGAACGCCGCCAGAGACAGAGCGGGAGCCAGGATCAGGACCGGGATCCACCGACGCGTGCTTCGGGCTCGGCCGGCAATCTTTCTTTTCAGATCGCGAGCCAGACGCTCGAGAGCCGACAGGTCGAAGTGCATCCCTCATCGGGGTGCAGGATCCATGCCTCGACGCCGGCCTCGTTCTCAATTTGATTTTTCGCGGGATTCGGGGCCGGATTGGGTCTTTCTCCAAGGCGGTCGGGACCTGGACCTCAGAATGACATGCGACGGGCCCAACGCGATCCGGAGGCCTGCTCCCCGAACTGACCGTCGTCGCCGAAGGCGCCGGCGCGATCACGACGGCGTGTGGATTCAACGGCGCGCGGCCCCGGCATGGTGCGTGAGTGCGCTCCGGCGAGCCGCCAGGGGCTCAGTGGAAGACGACCGTGCGCCCCCTGTGGACGATGATCTTTCGCTGGATGTGGCTCCAGATGGCCCGGGAGAGGACCATCTTCTCGAGGTCCCGCCCGGAGCGGATCAGGTCCTGCACCGAGTCACGGTGAGTCACACGCAGGACATCCTGCTCGATGATGGGCCCCGCATCCAGCGTCTCCGTCACGTAATGGCTGGTGGCTCCGATGATCTTGACGCCCCGCTCATGGGCGGAGTGGTACGGGCGAGCCCCGGGGAAGGCTGGAAGGAAGGCGTGGTGAATGTTGAGGATCCGATTCGGATACGCCTGGATGAAACGGCCCGTCAGAATCTGCATGTAGCGCGCGAGGACGACGAAGTCGATCCGGTGATCCTCCAGAAGGGCCAGTTGCGCGTCCTCGACCTGGCTCTTGTTCTCCTTCGTGACGGAGAAGACGCGAAAATCGACGCCAAATCTCTTCGCGACCGGCTCGAGGTCGGGGTGATTGCTGACGATGACCGGCACCTCGACCGTCCACTCTCCCGAGTGACTGCGCGCAAGGATGTCGTAGAGGCATGAGGGGTCCGTCGATACGAAGACCGCCATCCTGAGGCTCTCGTCCGAATCGTGGAGCGACCACTCGGTGTCGGCCCCGCTGCCGATCAGGGTACCGAGGCGCTCGGCCATCTCCCCGGCCATCGTCGAGAAGCTCGAGACGTCCCACTCGAGGCGCGTGTAGTAATGCATGCTCTCGGCGTCGACATACTGATCGTGGTAGAGGATGCGCCCTCCGTGGGTGTAGACGAACTGGGTCAGGCTGGCGGCCAGGCCAAGACGCAGAGGGCAGTGCAGAAGCAGGATCGCCGAACGGGGCAGCTTCGGCGCGTTCCCGGAAGTGTTCACTCGCCCGCCGCAGATGCGTGGCCCGAGAAGACGCGGTTCAATGGCCGCTCTTGCCGACGGCGCCGACGGAGCCGCCGTGACAGGTCTGGCAACGCGCGATGGCGAGCGTGATGCCCGCCACGAGGTTGTCGTCGGTCGGCGGCAGCGGATCGGTCACACTGTTCGGCTGCCGACCTTCGTCGCCTGAAGCGCCATCTTCGCAATCCACCTCTCGAGCCGTCCTGTCCCGCCGGCAGAGCGCCGCCCGTGGTATGAGCCGGCGACCGCGGCAGCGATCCTGACCACGATTCCGAGAGCAAGTCCCTTCATCTCGGACTTCTCTGCAAGGATAGTCGAAGACGCCCGGATGGGGCAGTTCGAGGAGGAAGTCATGCGTTGAACGGACGCGCCGAACGGTTTGGGCGGGTCCTGCGCCCTGTCCAGGGCGGTGCGAAGGCTCAACCGACGAAAAAAAAGAGCCCCTCATCGGGGCTCTGGCGGTCGGTTATGGTCGGCCGCTCAACCGTTGCTTCGCGATACAGCAAGTCCCCTGCCAAGGCCCGCTCGAGACCCTCGGCCGTTCGGACCAGCGCTCTTCCCAGAGGCCCGCCGCCTCACCTTGACGATCAGGTAGGCAACGACGAGGAGATTGACCAGGAGCGTCGCCCCGCGCGGCCAGGTGGCGCGCCTGGCGAGCTCGTAGACCTCGAGCGGCACGAGTGATGCCGTCGCGATGATAGTCAGGTATTC
>JBLMYG010000393.1:0-10466 GCA_050258155.1 Acidithiobacillales bacterium | reverse complement strand
TTCTTCGTGCCGTACTACAAGCTGCCGTTCCATGACGCCCCGGGCGACCGGCTCGCGGCCATCAGCCAGAGCGGCGCGTACCTCGTGTCGCTGACGAGCAACCTCGACGGGATCATCTTCCCGAAGGCCTCGATCTCGTTCGGGAACCAGATGGACTTGACCGTCTCGGATTTCCTCAAGTACTTCGAGCGCGAAGAATCGGTCTCGATCCTCGCCTGCTACATCGAGGGGTTCCAGCCGCTCGACGGCGTCGAGTTCGTCCGGATCGCCCGGCGCCTCCGCCAGATCGGGAAGCGGGTCATCGCCTTCAAGGGGGGGAAGACGCCGCTCGGCGCGAAGGCGGCCCAGAGCCATACCGCCGCCCTGGCCGGCGACTACGCCGTGGCCCGCGCCATGATGGAGCAGGCCGGCGTGGTGGTGACGGAGACGCTCGACATGTTCGAGGACTACGTGAAGGTCTTCACGATGCTCGACGGGCGAGCCGCCTCCGGCCGCAGGGCGGCGGTCCTCTCGAACGCCGGCTTCGAGTGCGCCTCCGTCCTCGACCAGCTCTTCGGCCTGACGGCGGCAGATCTCTCGGCGGAAACGAAACGGCGCCTTTCCGCCTGCCTCCCGGCGGTCGCCCACGCGGACAACCCGGTCGACGCGACGCCGATGGCCGAGACGCCGATGTTCGTCGAGGCGGCCGAGGCGCTCCTCGACGACCCGGGAGTCGACGCACTGATCGTCTCGCCCGTTCCCGTCACACCGGCGCTCGACAACCTCGCCCCGGACCTCGTCGGGACGCACAGGGAGAACATCCACGCCTCCGGCTCGCTCCCGCAGGAGCTCCTGCGCGTCTTCAGGACGACGAAGAAGCCTGTCGTCGTCAACGTCGATTCCGGCCGCCTCTACGACGACTTCGTGGCCGTCCTCCAGCGCGGCGGCATCCCCGTCTGGCGGAAGATCGACCGCGCCTCCCGCGCCCTCTCGGCCTTCTGCACGCTCTGAGGGGGCGGCCCCGGACTACAGAACCGAGGCCGCCGCCTCGAGCACCCTCTCCACGGTCAGCCCCGTCATGCAGCGGTGGTCGAGAGGGCAGACGTCGAAGCGGCAGGGGGCGCAGGCCGTCCGCCGGCGCACCACGGCGATCCGGGTCGGCTTTCCGTCGCCCCGCGGGCCGTCCCACGGGCGGGTGGCTTCGGGGTCGGTCGGCCCGAAGACGACGACGGTCGGTGTTCCGACGGCGCCCGCGAGGTGGGAGAGGCCTGAGTCGTTCCCGACGAAGAGGCGGGAGAGCGAGAGGACGCCGAGAGCCTCGGGAAGCGAGGTTCGTCCGGAAAGGTCGACGATGCGGGACCGCCGGAGGTGCGTGGCGGTCTCGGCGTTCATCGCGGCCTCGCCGGCCGTTCCGAGCAGAACCGTGGTGAGCCCCTTCCCGGCCGAGAGGTCATCGAACACCTCCGCGAAGTGGGGCAGCTCCCAGCGCTTGGCGGCATGGGCGAACGAGGCGACATGCGCCGCGACAAAGGGTTTTCCGTCCCACCCCGCTGCCGTCAGGCGGGACCGCCCCGCCTCGGCGATCTCCCGGGAGACCGGCCACGAAGCGTCGGGGAGCCCGGGGAGAGCGGCTCCCGCCGCCTCGACGAGAAGGAGATGCTTCCAGATCTGGTGACGCCCGCGGCGGAGCCGCTGTGGCAGAGCCCGCGTCAGGAGCGCCCCGCGTCCCTCCGCGGCCCAGCCATACCTTTCCGGGATGCCGGCCTGCAGGGCCGCCCAGGCGGTGCCGAAGCTGGTCGGGAGGAGGAGGATCCGGTCGAAGCGCTTTGCACGAAGCTCCGCCGCGAGCTGCCGGCGTCCCTCGGCGCCACGGTGAGGGCCCGCCCGGTCCTCGACGAGAACCTCGTCCACGTCGCTCCGGAGCCGGTAGAGGTCCGCGACCCAGGGACGCGCGAGGACGGCCAGGTGGTCGCCCGGGAAGGACACACGGAGCGCCTTGAGTGCCGGGAGCGACATCGCCACGTCGCCGACCCAGTTCGTAGCGCGGACGAGGGTTCTCATGCTTCTCCCAGAAGAAGCTCGAGGCGATCCAGCGTCCGCTCGATCGTCCACTGGGCTGCGGCGGCGCGTCCCCCCACGATGTAGCAGGCCCGCTCCGAAGGGTGGAGGAGAAGGCGGCCGATCTCCTCGGCCCACGCCGCAGGATCGAGCGTCGGCACGAGCGCGCCCGCCGTGCCGTTCCGGCAGAGCTCGCGGGGGCCCGGGAGGTCGTGGACGAGGACCGGGCATCCGGCCGCCATCGCCTCCATCAGCGTCATCGAGGCCCCTTCGCTCTGCGACGGCAAAAGGAGGAGGTGCGACGAGGCGAGACGCTCGGGGACGTCCCGGACCTCGCCGGCGAAGACGCAGCGGGAAGCGAGGCCAAGGGACGCGGCTTCGATCTCCGCCCGGGCTCGAAGGGGACCGTCGCCGAGGAAGAGGAGCGTGGCGTCGAGGCCTCGCGCGAGGAGCCGCTCGAGGGCGGCGATCGCCACCCTCTGTCCCTTCAGGCCGTCGAAGGCGCCGACGTGGACCAGCCGGTACGGGGGCGCCTCCGGCTTGGGCCGGTCGACGTAAGCACCGGACGGAAGGCCGTCCGGGAGGACGGTGATCCGCGCGTCCTCGATTCCGGCCTGCCGGAGCGACGTGGCCACTCCCTGAGAGACCGCCACGAAGCGGCGCGCCGCGCGGTACTTCAGCCGGTGGAGCGGGCCGCGTCCCGGGGGAAAGCTGACCCGGCGGTGGACGACGAGAGGCGTCTTCGGGGAGACGCGGCTCCACACGGCGGCGCCGTGGCCTCGCGCGTCGGAGGCCCAGACGACCTCGGGCGCGAGGCGCCGCGCCTCCCGGGCGACCGCGAGGAGAAGGCCGGGTGACGCCTCGAAGCCGGCAGGCGCCACCACGACCCGGCTGCCGCCGGCCGCGTCGCCGTACATCTCCCGCGCCAGCGCCGAGTTCCGCCGGGCGACGAGCGTCACCGCGTGGCCTCGCGCCGCGAGGCCGGCGCAGATGAGCGCCGTCTGGGTCTGACCGCCGCGCCAGCCGGCGCCGAGGTCGAGGGCGAGGATTCTCACGTCGGCCGGAGAGACAGCATAGCCGCGTCGACTATCCTCCGGGCGTGCGGCCGAAGATCTCCGTCGTTCTGGTCGTCAAGGACGAGCGGGACAGGCTCCCGGAGGCGCTCGCCACCGTCGGCTGGGCCGACGAGATGCTGGTCGTGGACACGGGCTCGTCAGACGGCACTCCGAAGCTGGCCGGCGAAGCGGGTGCGCGCGTCGTGGAGGTTCCGTGGGAGGGATACGTCGCGTCGCGGAACCGCGCCGTCGCCCTCGCCCGGTACGACTGGGTCATCTTCGTCGACGCCGACGAGCGGGTCACGGACGCGCTCCGCGACGAGATCCTCGCCCGCGTCGAGGCGGACGGCAAGGCGCTCGCCGGGCTCAGGATGCCCCGCCTCTCCCGCTTCCTCGGTCGCCCGGTCCGACACGGCGCCTGGTATCCCGACGTCCAGTTCCGGGCGGGACGCCGCTCGCGCGGTTTCCGCGCGGTCGGGGGGCGTGTCCACGAGGCCTATGTCGCCGAAGGGCCTGTCGCGCTCCTCCGGAGCCCGCTCCTGCACGAGCCCTACCGCGATCTGTCGGACTACCTGCGGAAGGCCGCTCTGTACGCACGTCTGGCCGCAGAGGACCGCGCGGAGCGGGGAGATCGCCCCGGCCCCACTTCGATCCTTCTCCGCCCTCCGTTCGAGTTCTTCCGGAGCTTCGTCCTCAAGGCCGGATTCCTCGACGGGGCGGCGGGCGTCGAGGTTGCGTTCGTCCATGCGTGGTACTACCTTCTGCGCGCGGCATACCTCCGCGAGATCCGGCACGCTTCCGGCGCGACGGGGAGGCAGGGGCGGGAGGCAACTCCATGAAAGAAATCGTGGTGCGGGCCGTGACGGCTCTCGCGATCCTCGGGCTCGTTTCGACTCCGGCCTGCCGGAAGCGGGACACCTTCGAGAAGGCGGGCCGGAAGGTTGACGAAGCCGTCCAGAAAGCGGGTGACACGGCCAAGGAGACGGCGGACCGCCTCAAGGCGACGGCAGCCGCGGCCGAAGGGCAGGCGGCCGAAACGGCCGGCCGAATGGGAGAGGAAGTCAAGGAAGGGGCGAAGAAGATCGGCGACGTCGTTGGCGAGACCGCCGGAAACGTCCGGCGCGACGTGCAGAGGGGCACTCCTCCGCCGGCCCCGACGCGGCCGGCTGGCCCGAGAAAGCCGATCAAGTATTGAGGCGACAGCCCGGCCGCAAGGGCGCACTCGCGTCCGTGTCCTGCGACGTCTTGGCCTGCCGCGCCTGCCCGCGCCTCGTGACGTGGCGGGAGGCCGCGGTCCGCAGCGCCCCGAGACGCTTTCGGGGCGAGAGTTACTGGGCGAGGCCGGTGCCGGGCTTCGGCGATCCCGCGGCCCGTCTGGTCGTCGTCGGCCTGGCGCCTGCGGCCCACGGAGGCAACCGGACGGGGCGGGTCTTCACCGGAGACTCGTCCGGCGACTTCCTCTTCGCGGCGCTCCACCGCGCCGGTTTCGCGAATCAGCCCTTCTCGGTCTCGCGCGAAGACGGCCTGAAGCTCTCGGACTGCTGGGTGACCGCGGCGGCGCGCTGCGCGCCCCCCGGCAACAGGCCGACTCCGGCCGAGTTCGACCGGTGCCGGCCGTTCCTCGTCCGGGAGCTGACCGCGCTGGGCCGGGCCCGGGCTCTTCTCGCCCTCGGAGAGCTGGCCTTCCGTCAGGTTCTCCGCGCCTGGGAGGAGGCCGGTCGGGGCGCCGTCTCGCCGCGCCCGGCCTTCGCGCACGGGTCGCGTTCCGCTCTTCCCGGCGGCGTCATCCTCTTCGCCTCTTACCACGTCAGCCGGCAGAACACGAACACCGGCCGGCTGACGGCGGCGATGCTCGATGCGGTCCTCGGCGACGTGCGGAGGGCGCTCGGCTGACGGCCGGCGTCAGCGGCGTCCCCAGACGAGGATCCGCTTGAAGGTGAAGAGGAAGGGGGAACCGCCCTGCACCTCGTGCAGGAGGAGCGTGGCGTAGCGGGCGAGGAACCTCTCGTAGAGCTCCGGCGAAAGCCGTCTCTGGTAGGCCGTGAGAAGAGTCGACTTCACCCAGTCGACCACGTTCTCGGGCGCGGCCATCTCGTGCGTGTAGACCTGAAGCCTCACGTGCATGTCGCGGAAGCCGCAGTGCCAGAGGAGCGAGGCGTACAGTTCGGGACCGAGCGTCGCCGAGGTCATCACGAAGCCGCCGAGGGCCGTCCGGAACGGCTCCTCCGACGCCACGCGCGACGCCACGGTGTGCGACGGCTGATCGTGGTTGGCCGGAACCTGGATGGCGATCTGCCCGCCGGGCGCGACGAAGCGCGCGAGGCGGGGGATGAGGGTCCTGTGGTCGGGGACCCAGTGCAGCGCGGCGTTCGAGAAGAGGAGGTCGACCGGCTCCTCCGGCGTGTACTTCGCGATGTCCTCGCAGTGGAACGAGAGGCCGGGCTCCGAGAGGCCGCGGGCTCTCTCCAGCATGGCGGCGGAGGTGTCGACGCCGAGCGTCGTCTTCGCCGCGAGCTTCCGGTGAAGCCCCAGGGTCAGCTCGCCCGTCCCGCACCCGAGGTCGACGACCCGCATCCGGGGCTCCTGCTTGACGAGCGCCGCGAGATCCCAGAAGGGCTGGCTCCGCTCGTGCCGGTACTTTTCGTAATCGTCCGGGTTCCAGGGGTCGACGGCCATGGGACGTCCATTCTGAACCGACGGAGCCGGCGCCGTGAAGGCCGGTCGGCGCTCTGCCGAACTTCGCCGGGAGGCCCGGTTCCGATAAGATGAGCCAGTGAGGGCGGTCGCGCTGGCGGAGTCGGCGGACAAGTTCCACGACGAGTGCGGCGTCGTGGGGATCTACGGGCATCCCGACGCGGCGAACCTCGCCTACCTCAGCCTTTACGCGATGCAGCACCGGGGCCAGGAGTCGGCCGGGATCGTCTCGTGGAACGGTACGCGCATGCTCGTCGAGAAGGGGATGGGCTACGTCGCCGAGGTCTTCGACGAGGCTCGCCTCGCCAAGCTTCCGGGGCGGCTGGCGATCGGACACGTCCGCTACTCGACGACGGGCCAGTCGCTCCTCGAGAACGCCCAGCCGATCGTCTACAACACGAACAAGGGGCCGCTGGCGATCGCGCACAACGGGAACCTCGTCAACGCGGCCGAGATCCGGCGGGAGCTCGAGGCGGATGGCTCCATTTTCACGACCTCCTCCGACACGGAGGTCTTCCTCCATCTGATGGCCCGGTCGAAGGCGGAGGATGTCGTCGCCGCGCTGCGGGATGCCGTTTCGCGGATCCGCGGGGCCTACTCGGTCGTGCTTCTCGCCAGGGATCGCGTCATCGCGGCCCGGGACCCGCAGGGAATCCGGCCGCTGACGATCGGTCGGCTCGGCGAGGCGTTCGTCGTGGCCTCGGAGACGTGCGCCTTCGACCTGATCGACGCCGAGCGGATCCGTGACGTCGAGCCGGGCGAGATCGTCGTCCTGGACGGCGGCGGAATGGCGTCGGCCTCGTTCGCCATGGGGCAGCGAACGGCGTTCTGCATCTTCGAGCACGTCTACTTCTCGCGGCCCGACTCGCTCGTGTTCGGGCGCTGGGTTGCGGACGTCCGCCGCGCCTTCGGCCGCCGTCTCGCGCGGGAGCACCCGGTCCCGGCGGACGTCGTCGTGGCCGTCCCCGACTCGGGGAGCTTCGCGGCGCTCGGCTACTCCGAGGAGAGCGGCATTCCGTACGGGATCGGCCTCGTGCGAAACCACTACGTCGGGCGGACCTTCATCGAGCCGAAGCAGTCGATCCGCCACTTCGGGGTGAAGGTGAAGCTCAACGCCGTGAAGTCGGTCGTCGGGGGGAAGCGGGTCATCCTCGTGGACGATTCGATCGTGCGTGGCACGACCTCGAAGAAGATCGTGCGGATGCTGAAGATGGCGGGGGCGAGCGAGGTTCATATGCGGATTTCCTCGCCGCCCACGCGCAACCCCTGCCACTACGGCATCGACACGCCGCGGCGCAAGGAGCTGATCGCAGCGACCAAGGACGTCGATGCGACCCAGAGGTTCATCGAGGCCGACAGCCTCGGCTACCTTTCTCTCGAGGGGATGTTCACAGCGTTCGGAAAGGGGGAGGACGAGATGTGCGCCGCCTGCTTTTCCGGCCGGTATCCGGTGCCGCTGACGCTCCCCGACCCGCAGGCACGCCTTTTCCCGCCCGACGAAGAGGAGGAAACGGACGGGAAGGAGACGCCCGTCGTCGCGCCCCACGCCAGGCCGTGAGCGCGAGCGGCACGCCGGCTCTCGATCTCCGTGCGGACGGCTCGGCCACGCGCCTCCGGCTGCGGGTGAACGCCGGCGCGTCGCGCTCCCGCCTCGCCGGAGTCCACGGCGGCGCCTTGAAGCTCACCGTCTCGGCGCCCCCCGAAAAAGGAAGGGCGAACCGCGAGGCGCTCCGCCTGGTGGCCGAGACCTTCGGCGTCCCTGCGCGAAGCGTCGAGATCGTCGCGGGAGAGGCGTCGCCCGACAAGGTCGTCCGACTGCCGCTCGACGCCCGGGAGGCGGCCGCTCGCTGGGCAGAGAGGGCTGTGGCTCCTGCTACCATCGCGCCGCGCACATCGGGAGGCCGTCGGAATCCATGACGTCCGGGAAGAGGCCCCTTTCCTACGCCGAGGCCGGCGTCGACATCGACGCGAAGACGGGGGCCATCGCCCGGGCGAAGGAAGCGATCCGGTCGACGTTCACGCCGGGGGTCGTCGGCGACGTCGGCGGGTTCGGCGGCCTCTTCCGGCCCGATTTCGCCGGCCTCGCGGACCCTCTCCTCGTGGCCTCGACGGACGGCGTCGGGACGAAGCTGAAGGTCGCGATCGCCGCGGGGGTCCACGACACCGTCGGCCAGGACCTCGTCAACCACTGCGTCAACGACATTCTCGTCCAGGGGGCCCGCCCCCTCTTCTTCCTCGACTACATCGCCGTCGGGAAGATGGACCCGGCGGTCGTCGGGCAGCTCCTCGAAGGTCTCGCGAGAGCTTGCCTGGAGAACGGGTGCGCGCTTCTCGGCGGTGAGACGGCCGAGATGCCCGGCGTCTACGCGCCGGGTGACTACGATCTCGCCGGCACGATCGTCGGAGTCGTTGACCGGCCGAAACTTCTGGATGGCACGATGGTCCGCGAAGGGGACCTTCTCATCGGCCTCATGTCGTCCGGCCTCCACACGAACGGCTACTCGCTGGCGCGGAAGATCTTCTTCGAAGAGATGGGACTGACGCCCCGGTCGGCGTTGCCGGAGTTGGGGGGCGTCACCGTCGCCGGGGCCCTCCTCGCCGTGCATCGCAGCTATCTCAAGCCCGTTCTCCCACTCCTCGAAGGCTCTCTTCTTTCCGCCATGGCCCACATCACCGGGGGGGGCTTCCCCGACAATATCCCGCGCGTACTTCCGGACGGAGTCGGCGCCGTCGTCCGTCCCGACGCCTGGCGGTGGCCGCCGCTCTTCCGCTTTCTCGAGTCGGCGGGAAGCGTGGCGAGAGAGGAGATGCTCCGCGTCTTCAACTGCGGCGTCGGGATGGTGCTCGTCGTGTCGCCGGCCTTCCGCGACGCCGTCGCCCGTGCGCTCGACGCAGCAGGTGAGGCGTGGGCAGAGATCGGCCACCTCGTGCGGGGCCCCCGGGGAGTCCGTTTCGAATGAGCGACACAGGGGCCGTCGGGAGCCCCGTCGTCTTCAGGGCGCCCTCTCCCTACGTCCCACTCCCCGCGCGTCTTGCGGTTCTTCTCTCCGGGCGCGGCTCGAACTTCGAGGCGCTGGCCGCCGCCTGCGCGGCAGGATCTCTCGCGGCGGAGATCGTGCTCGTCGCTTCGGACAATCCCGGAGCGCCCGGCCTCGATCGCGCGCGGGCCCGCGGCCTCACCGCCGTCGGGCTCTCGGCGAAAGAGCTCGGTGGAAAGGCGGCTCTCGAGGCACGCCTGCTCGGGCTGATTTCAGAGAGCCGCGTCGACCTGATCTGCCTGGCGGGATACATGAAGATCCTCTCGCCCGATTTCGTCTCCAGATTCCCCTACCGGATCCTGAACATCCACCCGGCGCTCCTCCCTTCCTTTCCAGGGCTGCATGCACAGGAGCAGGCGGTAAGGTACGGTGTCCGGGTCAGCGGTGTAACCGTGCATTTCGTTGATTCGGGAACGGATACGGGGCCGATCGTCGCCCAGACGGCGGTGCCGGTCCTGAAGGGAGACGACGGCGATACTCTGGCCGCCCGGATCCTGCCGTTCGAGCATGAACTGTACGTCAGCGCGCTCCGAAGGGTACTCGAGGGAGGCTGGAGGGTGGAAGGTCGCTCGGTGGTATTTCCCTGAAAGTCGCGCTACGACAATCCCACTTTCGAGGGATGGCGGGGCGGTGGCTGGTGGCGTAACGTTACCGTTTAAAGGTTCTTAGAAGGTGGATTTGCGGCGGCAGGGTGCGCAGCGGGGAGGGCGTTCGCACCGGCCGACACAAGTGGCTGGTTTCAAATAACTTAGGAAGATGAACCCACGGGAGGTGGGAACTCGGGCAGTTTCTGATGCCCCGTTCCTTTTCCGGCCTCTCCTGACAGGGCAAGGACATTTGAACAGATCGGCGGCACCTCTTCTTTTTCCTTGACAGACCACGGCTTCGGGACTAAGTTCTGGCCCCCTGGGCGACGACGCTCAGGTAGTTCTTTCGAGCGCGGCGCCTGCCCGGTTCGGCTCAGAAGCTCGACCGGGTGGATGAAAGACTGCCGACGGCGTTTTCCTCCGTCCTTTTCGGAGGGTGAAGCTGTCAGCGTCCGCGCACGTGCCGCTGGCCGGCACCCGGTTCCTTGAAAACTGAACGGAGACAGGATCGTCCGCCCCCGCGCGAGCGGCGGCGAGACGAGACAGCAGACGTGATTCCTTTGAGGGGCTTCGCCGAAAGGCGGAGTTCTCGTACGAGCGGGGCCGGCGAGAGCCGAGCTCCGGGAACGCCCGAAAGGGCCTGTTCCGAATCCATGAGATGAGCTTTAGAAATCAAACTGGAGAGTTTGATCCTGGCTCAGAGTGAACGCTGGCGGCGTGCCTAACACATGCAAGTCGTGCGCGAAAGGGGGGCAACCCCCGAGTAAAGCGGCGAACGGGTGAGTAACACGTGGTTAACCTGCCGGGATGTGGGGGATACCCCGGGGAAACCCGGGCTAATACCGCATGATGTCCTCCGGGCGTCGGCCTGGGGGAGCAAAGCCGGGGACCGCAAGGCCTGGCGCATTCCGAGGGGACCGCGGCCGATTAGCTTGTTGGCGGGGTAACGGCCCACCAAGGCGACGATCGGTAGCCGGCCTGAGAGGGTGATCGGCCACACCGGAACTGAGACACGGTCCGGACTCCTACGGGAGGCAGCAGTGGGGAATTTTGCG
>JBLMYG010000392.1:0-5271 GCA_050258155.1 Acidithiobacillales bacterium | reverse complement strand
CGTACGCTTCGGGGTCCCCCGCCTTCCTGTAAAAGGCGCAGAAGGTGCAGCGATAGATGCAGACGTTCGTGTAGTTGATGTTCCGGTCGACCTGGTACGTGGCGCGATCCGGCGGGTTCAGCCGCTCGCGGACCGCGCCCGCGGCCGCGCCCAGCTCGAGAAGTGTCCCTTCGCGGAAGAGGGTCGCCCCCTCCGCGAACGTGAGCCGCTCCCCGCCGGCGACGCGCTCCAGGATCGTGCGAACGACACGCGATCTGGCACCGGGCGCGGGCGGATCAGGGGGAAAGGCCCTGCTGGCAGGCTCGGCGACGGACATCGGCGCAGAACTCTAACCGATCGGCCTCGCCGAAGCTCAGATTTCCCGGCGGGGGACGAGGGGAACGCCGGCGAAGGGAGGGAGGTCCGACGACGGAATCAGGCCGTGGCGGTGGGCCCGCCGGTAGAACTCTGCGAGCCCTCTCTCGTCGGTCTCGTCGAGGTCGTGATGGAGGTTTCCCTCGAGGTACTCGCGGATGGCCTCCGCCTCCAGGCCCGTCCGCTCGACCGCCGCCTCGACGATCTCTTCCATGTGGCGTTCGGCGTAGTCGCGGGACCAGAGAAACGGCTCCGGCGCTATGGAGGGGCGGACGGCCCAGACCGCGAAGACGAACGGAAGGCCCGTCAGCCGGCGCCACCCCTCGGCGAGGTCGAGAACGTGAAGGCCCGAAAGATCGGCCGTCAGCGCCGGGTCGCCGATCAGGAGCGCCGCGTCGTGGTGGCGGAGCATCTCGGGGAGGTCCGGCACCGCGTCGTGAAACTCGGGCTCCCTCGCGAGGAGCTCCCGGAAGAGAATCCGGACCATCGTGGCCGAGGAGCGCGAGGAGGCGTCGAGCGCGACCGTCCGGACCGTCGCGGCGTCCCCTTCCAGCGGCCGGGCCGACACGAGGATCACGCTCCGCACCCGCTCCTTCGCGGCGATACCGATGCCGCGGACGAGACGGAGGCCGGGGATGCGCGCGGCCTCCACCGACGGGATCAGGCCGGCGTCGGCCTCCCCCCTCGCGAGCCGGGCCGCGCAGGCCGCCGGCGTGTCGGTCAGGATCTCCGCCTGCTCCACCGCCCCGCGAAGAAACCCCCACGTGAGGGGCCACGCGTTGATGTAGTCCACGATGGAGATCCGGACGTTCGACGACACCACCATTCCGGCCTTTCCCGACTATACGACGCCGATCGCCCCGTGGACTCGTCCAGAATAGGGGCGTGTCCGCGCCTCCTCTCGTCTCCGTGGTCATGCCCTGCCTCGACGAGGCGGAGACCGTCGAGCGCTGCGTCCGGAGCGCATGCTCCGCTCTGGAAGGGGCCGGACTCGCGGGCGAGGTCATCGTCGCGGACAACGGCTCGACGGACGGCTCGCCGGAGATCGCGGCGCGGTGCGGAGCCCGCGTCGTGGCGGTGGCCGAGCGGGGCTACGGCTCGGCGCTCCGCGGGGGCATCGCCTCGGCGCGCGGCAGCTACGTCGTGATGGGCGACGCCGACGACAGCTACGATTTCTCGGTCCTCCCGGCGTTCGTCCGGAAGCTGGAAGAGGGGAACGACCTCGTCATGGGGTCCCGCGTCCTCGGCCGGATCGAGCCGGGAGCGATGCCGCCCCTCCACCGGTGGCTCGGGAATCCGGTCCTCTCCTTTCTCGGCCGGCTCTTTTTCCGCGTCCCGGTCTCCGACTTCCATTGCGGCCTCCGCGCGTTCCGGAAGGAATCGATCGAGCGGCTCGGCCTCCGGACGACCGGCATGGAGTTCGCCAGCGAGATGGTCGTGAAGGCCGCCCTCTTCGGCCTCCGGATCGGCGAGGTCCCGGTGACGCTCCGCCCCGACGGGCGCGCGCGCCCCCCCCACCTCCGGACGTGGCGCGACGGGTGGAGGCACCTCCGATTCCTCCTTCTCTACTCGCCGCGCTGGCTCTACCTCGTGCCGGGGCTCCTCCTCGCCGCCCTCGGCGCCTTCCTGATCCTCTGGCTCCTCCCCGGTCCCCGCCGCTTTCTCGGCCTCAGCCTCGACGTCCACACGATGATGGCCGGTGGGGCCATGGTCCTCGTCGGCACGCAGGCGATCCTCTTCGGCGTCTTCGCGAAGATCTTCGCCATCACCGAGGGACTGCGCCCGATGGACCCCTTCTTCGCGCGCCTCTTCGACCGGTACGTGACGCTGGAGACGGGCCTTCTCGCCGGGGCGGTCACCTCCTTCGGGGGGCTAGCGCTCGTGGCGCGCGTCCTCGTCGCCTGGCGTGCCGCCGGCTGGGGTCCGCTCGACGAAACGGAGACCCTCCGCTGGATGATCCCCGGCACCCTTCTCCTCGCCCTCGGCGCAGAGGCGATCTTCGCTTCGTTCTTCCTCTCGATCCTCGGGCTGAAGCGCCGCTGAGGCCGCCCCGCGCGCGGGATAATTCCCCCGTGCCGGCCAATCTCACCCCCCAGTACCACGACGCGGAGGAGCGCTTCAAGAAGGCCCGGGACCACGCAGAAAAGCTCGAGGCCCTCCGGGAGATGATCGCGCTCCTTCCGAAGCACAAGGGGACGGAGAAGATGCTGGCGGACCTCCGGCAGCGCTTCTCCAAGCTCGAGAAGGAGACGGAGCACGCGGCGCACGGCGTCCACCGCCCCGACGTCGGACACGTCCGGCGCGAGGGGGCCGGGCAGTGGGTCTTCCTCGGCCCGCCCAACTCCGGCAAGTCGTCTCTCCTCGCCGCTCTCACGCACGCACGCCCCGAGGTCGGTGACTACCCGTTCACGACCCGCTCGCCGCAGCCCGGGATGATGGAGTTCGAGGACGTGCAGGTCCAGCTCGTCGACACGCCCGCCGTCGCGGCCGGCCACGCCGAGCCGTACATGCCCAACCTCGTTCACAACGCCGACGGCGTCCTTCTCGTCTTCGACGTGGCGGCGGACGACGTGGAGGATTCGGCGCGGCTCCTGTCCGAGCTTCTCTCGCGCGCGCGGGTCTGGCCGCGCTCGCGGCCCCGGCCGGACGACGCCCCCCCCTTTCTCCTTCCGAGGCCGGTCTTCGCCCTGGGTAACAAGTGCGACCTGGACGACGGCACCTTCGCGGCGCTGGCCCACGAAGCGGCCGGCGCCGACCTTCCTTTCTTTCCCGTCTCGGCCCGGCGCGGCGACGGTCTCGAGCCGCTCCGCGAGCGGCTCTTCCGCGAGCTGAACCGGATCCGCGTCTACGCCAAGGAGCCGGGCCACAAGCCGGACCTAGAGCGACCGTTCATCCTCGAGGCCGGGGCGACCGTCCACGACCTCGCGCTGCATGTCCACAAGGAGATCGCCGAGCGGCTGAAGTTCGCGCGGATCTGGGGCCGGGCCCGCTTCGACGGCCAGCAGGTCGACCGCCGCCACGTCCTCGCCGACAAGGACGTCGTGGAGCTGCACGCCTGAGGTGGCCGGGGGGAGAGGAGGAGGACTCGAAGAGGATCAGGTCCCGAACCGGGCCAGCGCCAGACAGCGCGCCGCGAGCAGCTCGCCTCCCAGGCGCACCGGCACGGCGCGTGCGGACGGGAGCCGCGAGATCTGCTCGGCCGTCGCGAAGAGGATCAGCTTTGGTGGCTCGAGCTCGGCGCCGACGCTCTCGGGACGACAGTCTTCGGAGACGAGCCGTCGAGCGTCGTCGTCGGAGATCACCCAGGCAGCGCTCGCGTCGGCCAAAACACGGCGGAGCCGGAACCAGACGCCCCGGGCATGGCGGCGCTGACGGAAGTCCCAGGCACGCGCCAACACACGCGAGCGTTGCTGCCGGATGCGTCGTTCCAAAGACAAGCTCATGGCGCGTCCGGGTCGTGAGCTTCGAGCCGGCGGAGGAGCGCCGCGACGTCGGCCCGGTGAGGCCGAGGGTCGGGCATCCCTTCCCTGGAATCCATGAGCGAGAGGATTGTCAGGTTCGAACGAACGGTGTGACGCAGCTCGGGCCGAAGGCGTCGGTAGACCTCGCCGAGCGAGTCGAGGTCGTCCGGTCGTGCGACCTTCATCAAGGCCAGCGCCACCAAGAGGTCCCTTTCGCCCTTCTCCCCCGTCCGGTCCGTCACGAGCTTCTCGAGAAAGATGCCGGCGACCTGCGGCAAACGGACCCGGGTTTCTCCGAGGACGATCTCGGCACCGGGCGACAACAGCGATAAGGCACCGAAGACCAGCAGCGGGAGGTGGCTGTCGTCGAGCAGGTAGGCCTCGGCGGGGTCCAGAGCGGGGTCGATCCCGACGAAGTTCACCTCCAGGAGATCGGGAGAGCCCGGTGCGAAGACCGACGGCTCCTCGGAGGATTGGTGAAGCCCCTTCAGGTCCACGAGCCGCCGTTTGACGGCGGCGCGGAGGTCGATCGGAATGCCGACATCGAGGTCCTGCGACACCACCAACGTGGCGGCGGCTCCGGGCTCGAGAAGGTTCGGGACCTCGGACCCGACGATCAGGACTCCCGGTTCCTCCAGGACCGGGCGCGCCGCCCGGATCGTGGCCTGAAGCCGGTCGCGAAACGCCACGCCCACCAGTATAGGGAGCCGAAACGCAGCCCGCGACAGCACCGCGGAGAATCCTCGGCTCGTCACGGCGAGTCTGATCAGTGGGACGAGGTCAGTAGCCTTCCCCGTCTCGGGCGGGTGCGGCCTTGCCCCGATGAAGCCGCAAGACCGTCACGAAGTAGACGACGGCCAGAGGCAGTCCGACCGAAAACCAGACGAGCGCCGTCCGGAGCCCGGCCGGATCGGCTCCGACATTCCGCGTCGTCAGCGAAAGGGCCTCGTCTCCCCTGGCGCGAAGCAGGACGGGAAAGGAGCAGGCCGCGGTGGCGAGGGAGAGACCCGCGAGAAATGCCGACGAGCCGATAAAGGCCGCGAGCGGCCGCCTGCGCGAGAGCCCTCCGATGGCCACGAGATAGCCGGCCAGAGCGACCACCCCGAGGAGACCGACCAGGGGACGGGAGGACAGCGCATGGAGAAACGAGGGGCTCAACCGGACCGTCGCGGCCGTGACGAGGGCCCAGAGGAGGCCGACGAGGGCGAAGAGACGCCGCCCGGCCTCGCGGCTCCTCTCCTCCACCGCCCCGCTGGTCTTCCAGGCGAGGTACGCGGCTCCGTGCGCCGAGAGCGCGGCGAGGGCGAAGAGGCCCACCAGAAGCGTGTACCAGTCGAGGATCCCGACCGGATCCCGTGCCGAAAAGTCGGTGAAGAGGGTCAGGCTGAACCAGCCGTCCGGACCGAGAGGCAGCCCTCTGAGGAGGTTCCCAAGCGCCGCGCCAAGGAAGACGGGA
>JBLMYG010000391.1:0-5025 GCA_050258155.1 Acidithiobacillales bacterium | reverse complement strand
AGGCTCGCCGACGCCTTCATCTCCGTCATCCCTGCCATCCTGGTGCTCCTGGCCTCGCTCCTCATCGGGCTCCTGATCGGCGGGGTTCTCCGCATTCTTCTGGGGTACGTTTCGCGACTGGCCCTCCGCGGCAAACGGCACCCCGGGAGCCTCCCCGACCGCTTCCTGCGGGCCGCGGGGCTCGAAGACGGAATCGAGCGCGCCGCCGGTGCGGTGTCGTTCTGGGTCGGGGTCGTCGTGGTTCTCGCCGTCGGCGTGAACGCTCTCGAGCCGGGCGCCCTCCGCGACATCCTGAGCCAGATCGTCGGTTTCCTCCCCCGCCTACTCGGCGCCGGCCTCATCTTCCTCGTCGGGCTCGGCGTGGCCGGCGTCGTCCGGCGAAGCGTGCTCCTCGGCGCCGTCAACGCCGGCCTCCCCTGGGCCCGGGCCGGCGCGGGGGGCATCTACACGGTCATCCTCGCCTTTTTCGCCGCCATGGCGCTCGACAATCTCGGCGTGGCGCGGGCGATCCTCGTCGCCGCGTTCTCGATCGTCGGGGGCGGACTGGTCTTCGCGCTCTCGCTCGCGTTCGGACTCGGCGCCAGAGGCCTCGCGCGCCGCTATCTCGAGAGGAAGCTTCGGGCCGAGTCCGAGGACACCGGCATCCGGCACGTCTGAGCCGGCTCCCGGCCGCTGCTTGACGCGGGGTGGCGGGGACGCTACGAAGGAGAGTATGTCCACCGCCCTTCTTCCCGGTGCCGCCATCGAAGCCGCGGAGCTTCTCTTCCGCGCCTGGGTCGACTACAGCGGCTCCTTCGGGGAGATCACCCGCCGGGCATCGGCCAGGTTTGCGGCCTGTGACTGGGCCGGGATGAAGGAGGACACGCTGGAGAGGCTGGAGCTCTACCGGAGGCGTCTCGACCCCGCCGTCGAAAGGCTCGCGCGGCTCCTCGGCCCGGGAGTCTCCGACAAAGTCGTCTGGACGGGGATGAAGCGCGTGTACGCAGGGCTGCTCCGGGAAAGGGCGGACATCGAGCTCGCGGAGACCTTCTTCAACTCCGCATCGCGCCGGATCTTCCAGACGGTCGGCGTCGATCCCCGGGCCGAGTTCGTCGCCACCGAGGTCCCGTCGCTCTCCCTTTCCGAAGCGAGCCTCCTCACCGACACCTTCTCCGGCGCGGCGGGGACGACGACGGCCCTTTGGCGGATCCTCGAGGCTCATCCGTTCGCCGTCCGGTGGGAGGACGCGTCGCGCGACGCCCGGCGGGCCGCCGAGATGCTCAACGAAGAGCTGACGCGAGCGTGGGGCGAGCCCGGCTTCGAGACGGCCGAGGTGCTCCGCCCCGTCTTCTTCCGGAACAAGGGGGCGTACATCGTGGGGCGGCTCCGGCGCGGGGAGCGGTCCCTCCCCCTTCTGCTCGCCCTCCTCAACAGGGACGGGCAGGTCGTGGTGGACGCGGTCCTCGCCGACGAGGACGAGGCGTCGATCGTCTTCAGCTTCACCCGGTCGTACTTCCACGTGGACGTGGAGAACGCTTCCGCGCTCGCCGCATTCCTCAAGACGATCATGCCGAAGAAGCCGGTCTCCGAGCTCTACACGGCCCTCGGCCACAACAAACACGGGAAGACCGAGCTCTACCGCGACCTCCTCCGGCACCTCACGTCCTCGGACGACCGGTTCGTCCTCGCACCGGGGGAGCCGGGGATGGTGATGATCGTCTTCACCCTCCCCTCGTACGACGTCGTCTTCAAGGTGATCCGCGACGTCTTCACCTACCCGAAGACGACCGGGCGGCGGGAGGTCCTCGAGAAGTACCGGATGGTCTTCCGCCACGGCCGCGCCGGGCGCCTCGTGGACGTGCAGGAATTCGAGCATCTGGAGTTCCCCGTCTCCCGGTTCGCGCCGGACCTCCTCGAGCAGCTCCTCTCCCAGGCGTCCTCCACGGTGCGGCGCGACGGCGGAAGCGTCGTCGTCCACCACCTCTTCACGGAGCGCCGGCTGACGCCCCTCGATCTCTACCTGAAGCAGGCGCCGCCCGAGGCGGTCCGGCGGGCCATCCTGGACTACGGCGAGGCGATCCGAGACATGGCGAGGACGAACATCTTCCCGGGGGACCTCCTCCTGAAGAACTTCGGCCTGACGCGGCACGGACGGGTCGTCTTCTACGACTACGACGAGATCGCGTTCGTCTCCGACATCAACTTCCGCGAGCTGCCGGAGGCCGGCGACGACGGCGGCGACGGGGGCGAGGAGCCGTCCTTCTACGTCGGCGAGAACGATGTCTTTCCCGAGGAGTTCTTCACGTTCATGGGGCTTCGCGGGACCGCCCGGGAGGCGTTCCTCGAGGCGCACCGGGACCTCCTCGGGATCCGCTTCTGGCTGGCCATGCAGGAGCAGATCCGGACGGGAGACCTCCTCGACGTCTTCCCGTACCCGGCGAATCGCCGCCTCCCGGGGCCGAACGACTGATTCAAACGCTTCGTTGTGCCGGGCCGGAGCGGCCCTTAAGATCCTCCGCCCGAGGAGGCTCAGCCATGTCCGTCACCGTCGACGCGAAGCCGAAAGTCCCCGCCCTCGGGGCGAAGATCACCATCTCCGGCGGAAAGCTCCAGGTTCCCGACAACCCGATCCTCCCGTTCATCGAAGGGGACGGCACGGGCCGCGACATCTGGCGCGCGGCCGTCCGCGTCCTCGACGCCGCCGTCGCGAAGGCCTACGGCGGGAAGAAGAAGATCCACTGGATGGAGGTCCTGGCCGGGCAGAAGTCGTTCGACGCCCTCCAGACGTGGCTCCCCGACGAGACGACCGAGACCTTCCGTGACTTCCTCGTCGGCATCAAGGGGCCGCTCACGACGCCGATCGGCGGAGGCATCCGGTCGCTGAACGTGGCCCTGCGCCAGATGCTCGACCTCTACGTCTGCCTCCGGCCGGTCCGGTGGTTCAAGGGGGTCCCCTCGCCGGTGAAGCGCCCCGAGAAGGTCGACATGGTCATCTTCCGGGAGAACACCGAGGACATCTACGCCGGTATCGAGTTCGCGGCCGGCACCGACGAGGCGAAGAAGATCCTCGCCTTCCTGAAGGAGAACTTCCCCCAGCAGTACAAAAAGATCCGGTTCCCTGACACGACGGGCATCGGCGTCAAGCCGGTCTCGAAGGACGGCACCGAGCGGCTGGTCCGGGCGGCCATCGAGTACGCCCTCAAGAACAAACGGAAGAGCGTGACCTTCGTCCACAAGGGGAACATCATGAAGTTCACCGAGGGCGCCTTCCGGAATTACGGCTATGCCCTCGCCGAGCGCGAGTTCCCCGAGAAGACCTACACGTGGGAGCAGTGGGAGCGGACGAAGAAGGCAAAGGGGGAGGAGGCGGCCAACGCCGAGCAGAAGGCGGAGCTGGCGAAGGGGAGGCTCCTCGTCAAGGACGCCATCGCCGACATCACCCTCCAGCAGATCCTGACCCGCCCGGACGAGTTCGACGTCATCGCGACCCTGAACCTGAACGGTGACTACGTGTCGGACGCGCTCGCCGCGCAGGTCGGCGGCATCGGCATCGCGCCGGGAGGCAACATCAATTACATGACCGGCCACGCCATCTTCGAGGCGACGCACGGCACCGCGCCGAAGTACGCCGATCTCGACAAGGTCAACCCGGGCTCGGTGGTCCTCTCGGGCGAGATGATGCTCCGCTACCTGGGCTGGACGGAGGCCGCCGACCGCGTCATCAAGGGGATGGACGGCGCCATCCAGGCCAAGACCGTGACCTACGACTTCGCCCGCCTCATGGAGGGAGCGAAGGAGGTCAAGTGCAGCCAGTTCGGGGACGAGATCATCAAGCACATGGGCTGAGCCCCCGCCGCAGGGAACAGGATCGAAAGAGTTTTTTTCTGATATGCGGCGGCTGCAGCAGCCGCCGCCGATATGAGAAAACGTGTTCCCCGACGGGCCTCTGTCAAGGGCGCGCTTCGCGCGCCGCACAGCGGTCTCGACCCTTGACAGAGGCCCGCCGGGGGCTACTCGCATCTGCCCGGTCAGCGAGCGAAGCGAGCTGCAGAGCTTTCTTGAACCCTTGACACGGGTTAGCCGAGAGCTAATCCTCGGGGCCTCAACGGAAGGAGGAAATCCCATGACGATGCGTGCCTGGCGGCCGATTCTCGCCGCCGCCCTGCCGGTCGGGCTTCTTCTCGCCATCGGCTGCTCCCGCAAGGAGAAACCGACCGAGGGGAAAGAGCTCTCGAAGAACCCTATCACCGCCATGAGCCAGATCACCGAGGCGGCGAAGAAGGCCTCGGAGGCCGCCAAGGAAGCCTCCGAGATGAAGCCGGTCGATCCCGTGAGCTTCAACGCTCTCCTGCCACTTCTCCCGTCAGCGCCGGCGGGCTGGACCGCCGAGGAGCCGCGCGGCGAGACGTCGAGCGGGATGGGCTTCAAGGTTTCCGATGCAGAGAGGTCGTACACCAAGGGAGACCAGCGGCTCCACGTGAAGATCCTCGACGGGGCCTACAACTCGCTCATTTACGCAGGCGTCACGATGGCGGCCCAGTTCTCCCACGAGTCGACCGAGGGCTACGAGAAGGGGGTCACGATCGACGGCAACCCCGGCGTCGAGAAATGGAACAAGGCATCGAGGCGCGGGGAGCTCTCGGTCATCGTCGGGAAGCGCTTTCTCGTCGAGATCGACGCGAGCCCCGTCGAGCCCGACTTCGTCCGAACGATCTACGCAGGGATCGACAAGGGGAAGCTCGCTGCCCTGAAGTAGCGGAGCGCCCGTGCCCTCGCGTCACGCGACGCTGACCCTTTCGACGTCGGCCCGGTTCGAGGTCCACGACATCACGTCTCAGGTGGCGGACGCCGTTCGCGAGAGCGGGGCTCGCGAGGGGATCTGCACGGTCTTCACCCCCCACGCGACGGCCGCCGTGACGATCAATGAGAACGACGACCCGAACGTCGGCGTCGACCTCCTCGACGCACTCGGGCGCCTGATCCGCGAGCACGACGGGTGGCGGCACGACCGGGTGGACGACAACGCGGCCGCACACATCAAGGCGG
>JBLMYG010000390.1:0-5734 GCA_050258155.1 Acidithiobacillales bacterium | reverse complement strand
CGCGCCTCGCCGACGCGTGCTTCATCGCACAGCCCGCGGCCTTCTTCCGGCGGCGGGTGTGGGAGGAGGCGGGCGAGCTCGACGAGACGCTCCACCACACGATGGACTACGACTACTGGTTTCGGATCGTGGGGCGTTTCGGCCCGTCGCGCGGCCTCTTTCTCGACCGCGAGCTGGCCGGTGCCCGCATGCACCAGGAGGCGAAGACCGTGGCCGGCTGGGGGCGGGCGCTCGACGAGATCTTCGAGCTCGTCAAGCGGCGGGCCGGGTACGTCTCGCTCTGGTGGTGCGTGGCGAAGTGGGATCACCGGCTGGACGGCCGAAGCCAGGCCACCGAGCCGCATCCCGTCCCCTGGCGCGCCTACCCCCCCGCACTTCTGGAGTTCATGCGGCGCAATCCGCCGGGCTATTGGCCGCGCGGGCTGCGCGGTTTCTGGCGCGGCGCGCGGAAGCGTCTCTCCGCCCGGTAAGACCCGAGGCCGTTACTTTGCCGGGTCCGCCTCCGCGGGCGGCCCGGCGGGCTTGAAGACCATCGTGCCGCCGAGGTGTCCCGTGTAGCTCATCAGCACCGCGGCCAGGAGGGCGGCGGCGGCTGCGGGGAGGACGGGCTTTCTGGTGCTGCGGCTCGCATAGGCCAGGATGGACGCGGCGAGGAGCGCGACGGCGGTGGCGCCCGCGCTCAGCGCGTGCTTGTAGAGAACGCCCTCTTCCGCGGTCCGCTTCGGGAGAAGGCTTCCCTCGTTCATGTCGTCGAGGCTGATCGCCAGGCCGCGGCCGCTCCATATCGTGACGGGCGTCGCGAGGAGGGCGACGAGGAGGAGGAGGAGGCCGGCCCTCCTCCACGGGGCGCTCGCCTCCGCGCGCCCGGTCGCGGTGAGACCGCCCGCCACCGCGAGGGCGACGGCCGCGAAGACCGAGCCGGCGATCGGAAAGTGGACGACGGCCGGATGGAGCGGCAACCCGAAGAGCTGTGGCATCGTCCCCCCTTGTTCCATACTCCGCGTCCCGCGAGGATATTCCCTGCGGGGACACACGGTACCGATGGACAGCATTGTCATTCGCGGCGCCCGCGAGCACAACCTCAGGAACATCTCCCTGACGATCCCCCGGAACTCCCTGATCGTCGTCACGGGGGTCTCCGGGTCAGGGAAGTCGTCGCTCGCCTTCGACACGCTCTTCGCCGAGGGGCAGCGGCGGTACGTGGAGTCGCTCTCGGCCTACGCCCGGCAGTTCCTCGAGCAGATGGAGAAGCCGGACGTCGATTCCATCGAAGGGCTCTCTCCGGCCATCTCCATCGAGCAGCGGACCACATCGAAGAATCCCCGCTCCACCGTCGGTACGGTCACGGAGATCTACGACTACCTTCGCCTTCTCTATGCGTCGATCGGAAAGCCCCACTGTCCCTCCTGCGGCAGGGAGATCGCGGCCCAGACCGTCCAGCAGATGACCGACCGGGTCCTGGCGATGCCGGAGGGGACGCGCTTTCTGGTTCTCGCCCCGTACGTCCGCGGGAAGAAGGGGGAATACCGCCGCCAGATGGGAGAGATGGTCCGGCAGGGCTTCCTGCGTGCCCGGGTCGACGGGGCGATGGTCGACCTCGAGAGCCCTCCCGACCTCGACAAGCAGATAAAGCACACGATCGAGATCGTCGTCGACCGGCTGGCCGTGAAGCGTGACGACGAGACGCGGCGGCGGCTCGCCGACTCGCTCGAGACGGCGACGAAGGTGGCCGGGGGCCTCGTGACCATCGCCGTGGTCCGGGCGGCGGACTCTCCCACCGAGGACGAGATCCTCTCCACGTCGTACGCGTGCCCCGACTGCGGCACCTCGCTGACCGAGATCTCGCCGCGCCTCTTCTCCTTCAACTCCCCCTTCGGGGCCTGCCCCGGCTGCAGCGGCCTCGGGACCGTGAAGAAGGCCGACCCGGAGCGGATCGTCCCCGACCCCGATCTCTCGATCGAGGACGGGGCCATCGCTCTCTTCAAGCCGGGCTCCTCCGCCTGGCGGCTTCGGCAGATCGAGCAGCTCGCCAGGGCGGTGAAGTTCCCGCTCGACGTGCCGTGGCGAAAGCTCCCGAAGGACGTGCGCGACATGATCCTCTTCGGCTCGGGTGACCGCGAGATCCGGTGGCGCTGGAAATCGGAGAAGGGGCAGTACGTCTGGTCCTCGTCTTTCAAGGGGCTCGTCCCCACGCTGGAGGAGAAGTACAGGGAGCTCGACAATGACGATCTTCGCCTCGAGCTCGAGACGTTCTTCTCCTCGACCCCCTGTCCGGCGTGCGGCGGCCGGCGGCTCAAGAAGGAGGCCCTTTCCGTCCTCGTGGCGGGGCGGTCGATCGACGAGCTCGCGAACCTCACCCTCGAGGACGCGAAAGCCTTCTTCGCGGGGCTCTCGCCGACGAAGCGCGAGAGCGAGATCGCGGGAAAGATCCTGAAGGAGATCGGCGACCGCCTCGGCTTCCTGAACGACGTCGGGATCGGGTACCTCTCCCTCTCCCGCGCCTCGGCGACGCTCTCGGGAGGCGAGGCGCAGCGGATCCGTCTCGCCACGCAGATCGGGTCGAAGCTGATGGGGGTTCTCTACGTCCTCGACGAGCCGTCCATCGGGCTCCACGCGAAGGACAACCGGAAGCTGATCGACACGCTCCTGGCCATGCGCGACCTGGGGAACACGGTCGTCGTCGTGGAGCACGACGAGGAGACGATCCGGTCGGCCGACCGGGTCGTCGACCTCGGCCCGGGGGCCGGGATCCACGGGGGCGAGATCGTCGGCGAGGGGCGGGCGGACGAGCTCCATGCCTTCCCCCGGTCGCTCACCGGGAAGTACCTGGCCGGGGAGCTGTCGATCGGCGTGCCGGCCTCGCGCCGGAACGGAAACGGGAAGAGCCTTTCCGTCGTCGGCGCGCGCGAGAACAACCTGAAGAACATCACGGTGAAGTTCCCGCTCGGCCTCTTCACCGCCGTGACAGGGGTCTCCGGCTCGGGGAAGTCGACCCTCGTGAACGACATCCTCTACCGGGCCGCCGCGCGCGCCTTCCACGACTCGACGGAGAGGCCGGGGGCCCACACGCGGATCGACGGGCTCGCGCACCTCGACAAGGTCATCGACATCGATCAGTCGCCGATCGGCCGGACGCCGCGGTCGAACCCGGCGACTTACACGAACCTGATGAACCCGATCCGGGAGCTGATGGCACAGGTCCCGGAGGCGAGGATGCGAGGCTACGGGCCGGGGCGATTCTCCTTCAACGTCAAGGGGGGACGGTGCGAGAGCTGCGGGGGGGGCGGGCAGATCGCCATCGAGATGCACTTCCTCCCCGACATCTACGTCACCTGCGATGTCTGCGGCGGGAAGCGCTACAACCGCGAGACGCTGGAGGTCCGGTACAAGGGGCTGAACATCGCCGACATCCTGGCCCTCACCGCCGAGCAGGCGGCGGAGGTGTTCGCCAACGTGCCGCCGATCCGGGGCGTGCTCGAGACCCTGAACGACGTGGGGCTCGGCTACATCCGCCTCGGCCAGAGCGCCACGACGCTGTCGGGAGGCGAGGCGCAGCGCGTGAAGCTGGCACGCGAGCTGGCGCGGCGGGCCACGGGAAGGACCCTGTACATCCTGGACGAGCCGACGACGGGCCTCCACTTCGACGACGTGAAGAAGCTCCTCGCCGTCCTGCACGCCCTCGTCGCCCGGGGGAACACCGTCATCGTCATCGAGCACAACCTGGACGTCGTCAAGACGGCCGACTGGGTCGTGGACCTCGGCCCGGAGGGGGGTGAGCGCGGTGGGGACGTCGTGGCCGAGGGGACGCCGGAGGGAATCGCCGGAGCGGCGGCCTCGGCCACGGGGCGCTTCCTTTCGCGCGTCCTCGGTCCCCGGCCGTCCGGACAGTGACGCCCCGGGGGCGGTCTCGACTAAAATGAAGAATTCGCTGTGCTCACAGGCTTTAACACGGACATCAAGCACGCCGAGCGCGTCTATCACATCCAGACGGAGGATCGCGGCCTGTCGAACCCCGTCGTCGAGTCGCTCGTCTACGTGGGCGGCGAGATCCTCCTCTCGAAGAAAAGCCCGTACGCCAAGCACATCCACGGCGACAAGATCGACGAGAAGGCCGTCCGTGAGCTGATGGACCTGCAGCACCGGGCGATCATCGAAGCGATCCGGCGGGGACGGTTCGATGCCAGGAAGCCCGGGGAGGAGCCGGGGGAACTCGGCGACGACGTCCTTCCGGCGCCTTCCGGCGTCTCCCCGGCGGCCGTGGCGGCCGTCGCGGCGATCCTCTCGGCGCCGGCCGAGCCGCTTCCGGGCGACCCGGGGGGACGTCGCGCGGCGGCGAGAGAGAGATCCGGCACACGGCGAGCGGTCGCCAAAGTACCGGCGGCCCAGCCGTCCGTTAGACCCGCCACCGCGGGCCCACCGAAGCGGGCTCCCGTACCGGCGGCCGACGAGCGCGTGGTGATCGGGAGGCGCCCCGTCCCCGACGGCATCGTGGAGACGGTCGTGACGCCCCATCCCTCCGCGGCGGCGCGCCCGGTCCCGCCTGTCTCGCCGGAAGAGCGTCCGGTGCAAACGCCGGCGCTAAGGCCGGCGATCCCGATGCCGCCTCCGGCCGCGCAGCTCCCGCGAGTCTCGTCGCCCACTCCGAACCCCTTCCCATCGGCCGTGGCACCTGCCGTGAAGGCCGCCGAACCCCCTGCGCCCCGCCCGGACCCGGGCGCCGCCGAGGCGCCGAGAAGGACGCCGGCGGTAATCTCGGGACCGAGAACGCTGGACCAGGTCATCGTCGACTACCTCGCCTCCGAGGCCGCCTCGGAGCGGCTCGAGATTGCTGTCATGGCCGGTAGCGACTTCATGTCGGGAGCCACGGTGCCTCTCACGGTCATCGCTTCCACGTCGATGACCCGAAAGCCGGTTCCGGGCGCCCAGATCACCGTGCGTGTCGTCTCGACGGCAGGTCCGCCGCAGATTCTCTTCCGCGGCCTGACGGGAAACGACGGGATGGTCAAGACATCGTGTGTCCTCCCCGACATCGGCGGGGCGAACGGTGCGCTGATCGTCGTCGGCTTCTCGCCGATCGGGAGCAGCGAGTCGAAGTTCCTGCTCCGGAAGAAAACCTGACGGCGGCCCGACACCCCTCGCTCTGCCCGGGTTTCGTGTATATTCCGCCCCCGCCCCGGGCCCTCCGGGGATGAAGAAGGGCCGCTAGCTCAATTGGTAGAGCAAGAGACTCTTAATCTCTGGGTTGGGGGTTCGAGTCCCTCGCGGCTCACCAGAAGAATCCGAGGCCGGCTGCCGAAGCCGGCCTTTCTCGTCTCCCGGAGGCAAAGATGAAGCACCGGCTCCTCGCGGGTCTCGCGGCCCTGCTTCTTTCGTCCGCCCTTCCGGCTGCGGCCGGCCGGCCCATGACGATCGGCGACCTCCTCACGGCGGTGCGGGTCGCCGATCCGCAGCTCTCGCCGGACGGCAGGTGGGTCGCGTTCGTGAGGACGGCGACCGACCCGGCGACGCTCACGCGGAACGCGGACGTCTGGCTCGTCCCGTCCGACGGCTCGGCGCCCGCCCGCCGGCTGACCCGGAACGCGGCGAGCGACACGGCGCCTCGATTCTCGCCCGACGGGAAGACGCTCGCCTTTCTCTCCGCCCGAGGCGGCTCGACGCAGGTCTGGGTCATGAGCCTCGAGGGGGGCGAGCCGAGGAAGGTGACGGACGTCCCGGGTGGCGTGGAAGAGCCGCT
>JBLMYG010000389.1:0-4244 GCA_050258155.1 Acidithiobacillales bacterium | reverse complement strand
GGCTGTGGTCCGGCGCACCGCGCTTCGAACGCCCGAGCTTCGCCCGCGAGCGCCTTTCCGCCTCCTCGATCGAGTGTGAGCGCGTCAGCGGCAGCTCGCTCCGCGTGAGCATCGCGAGCTTCCTGAAGTGCTCGTGCAGGACGCGCAGTTCGTTCTCCGAGAGATCCTCGGCGTCGATCAGCCGGTTGCTGGCTCCCTCGAGGACGGCCACGATCTCGTCGAGCTTCAGGTGCACCGCCTGAGAGTCCTTGTTCTGGCTTCGCTGGATCAGAAAGACCATCAGGAAGGTCACCACGGTCGTCCCCGTGTTGATCACGAGCTGCCAGGTGTCGGAGTAGTGAAAGACCGGGCCTGTCACAGCCCAGGCAAGGACGACAGCCATGGCAATCCCGAATGCCGCGGACGTCCCGGTGGCCTGCGTCGCGGCGTGCGACAGCCGCTCGAGCGGGTTTTTCGGTTTGCCGAGGCTCTCAGCCGATGTGGTGGCTCCTCGCGTCTTGCTGGTCATCTGAACCTTCCTTCTCCGGTCATGGGATTCACGATTCATTCGCCTGGAAACGGCTCACTCCGGCAGGAACGGCACGGTGCGCGCCGCGAGGCGGGCGGGGAGCCGTCTCGCGATCTCCCTTCGGATCTCCTCGGGCCTCGTCCGGAGCGTCAGGTGCGTCAGGACGAGGACCTCGTTCCCGAAGAGGTCGGCGCGCTCGGCGATCTCCTCGAGGTGGAGGTGCTTCCACTGCGCCGAGCGGCCGCGGTCGCGCTCCTCGACGAAGGAGCACTCGAGGAGAAAGATCTTCGCCCGGAAGACCTCCGGCGGCGCCAGGTCGAAGAGGCCGGCCGCCGTGTCGCCCGAGTAGGCGACGAGGGGGATCGGGACCTCGCGGGCCACCGTCTCGCCGCGCGAGGCCGCCTCCCGCACCTCGACGGTGCCGAGGCCTTCGAAGGAAGGGAGGAGCCGCCGCCGCACCTCGGAGGCGAGGAAGCCGAGCGCGGGAACGCGGTGGTCCACGGGAAACGCGCTGACGGAGAGGTCGCGCCGCAGGACGACCGGTTTCCCCGGCGCCAGCGCCTCGACGCGCGCGTCGTATCGCACCGCCTCGAGACGCTCGTGGAGGGCGAGGACCTCGCGCCAGAGAGGCGCAGCCTCGGGATGGGTCCAGGCCACGCCCCCGGGCATCCTCCGGAGGCGCCGCTGCGAGCACCACCAGGCCAGTCCCGCCGCATGGTCGAGGTGGGCGTGCGACACGAAAAGGTTCGCGACCGGGACGAGCTCCGTCGGCGCCCGCCCGACGTCGAACGCCAGCCGGAGCGACGGGAAGTGGAACCAGGTCTCCCGCCCGGCCGTGGAGGTTCCCCGGACAGGGAGACCGGCCCAGGTCGCGGACACGGCGCTTTCGCGCGGCTCGCCCGGCATGTTTCCAGCTTACCCGTCCTATACTGATGCGGCCTCGATCGACAGACGGAAGGTGCGATGGCGCTCTTCAACCACACGACGCGGGACCTGACGGCCAAGATCGTCTTCTACGGGCCCGGACTCTGCGGGAAGACGACGAACCTCAGCGTGCTGCACCGCCAGCTCGACCGTGCGTCCAAGGGGAAGCTCCTCTCCCTCGCCACGGCGCAGGACCGGACGATCTATTTCGACCTCCTCCCGGTCGAGCTCGGGAACATCAAGGGCTACACGGTCCGCTTCCAGCTCTGCACGGTTCCGGGGCAGGTCTTCTACAACGAGACGCGAAAGGTCGTCCTGCGCGGCGTCGACGGCGTCGTCTTCGTCGTCGACTCGCAGGCCTCGATGCTGTCGCACAACCTCGAGTCTTTCCAGAACCTGCGGGAGAACCTCCGCGGGGAGAAGATCGTCCTCGAGACGATCCCCGTCGTCGTCCAGTACAACAAGCGCGACCTCCCTTCGGCGCTCCCCATCGCCACGATGCAGGAGGCTCTCGGCTTCTCCGCCTACCCCTTCGTCGAGGCCGTGGCCTCCGAGGGGCGCGGAGTCGTCGAAACCTTCCGGCTCGTTTCGAAACTGACGTTCGTGGACCTTCTCCGGCGGCTCCAGAAAGGGCCCGAGGCCCCGAGCGAGACCGCTGCCGCGGCGCTCGTCGCTGCGACGGAGACCGTGCCGGTGCTCGCCGCGCCCGAAACGGCGGAGACCGTCTTCTCCCCGGCCGACGTCGCGTCCGGCACCGCGGCCGGGCCGGCCGCCGTCGCCGATCCCGTCGCGTCCGACAAGCCGCCGGCGAGCGCCGCCCCGGTCGTCCAGGTTGCCGCCCCGCCGGCCGAGCAGCCGGCGAACGAGCTTCCGCCCGCGGTCGAGGCGGAGGCCGAAGGCGCGGCCTCTCCGGTCTTCGAGGAGTTCGAGTCGGACGGGGAGCCGGATGGCTGGAGCGCCACACTCGACCGGGGATTCCCCGGCATCGACGTCGAGCGGTCCCCTGATTCCTCGCCCGCGTCGCGAGAGCAGCCGGCCGCGACGGACCTCGCCACGACGCGCGCCATCGAGACGTCACCCCCGGTCGTCGTGCTCCCCCCCACGGCCGGGCCGACGGAGACGGTCGAGCAGGAGCCGGCCGCCGCGCCGGAGCCGACAGCGTCAGCCGCCGCAGCCGACACGGGCGCTCCGGCTTCCAAAGAGGTCACGACGCTTCCCGATGACGAGACCCGGCCGGGCCGCCTCTTTCCGGACGAGCGCGAGGCGCTTGGCCTGGAGGAGTCGCTGACCCGGGCCCTGAAATCGATCTCCGAGGAGTCGGCGCGGCGCGAGGAGGTGGAGACCCGCCTCGGCGGCCGCATCGCGAACATGGAGGAGGAGCTGTCCGCCCTCCGGCGCGAGCTGGCCGAGAGCCGGAGCCGGGAGGATTCGCTGCGGAGCCTCACGGAGGCGATGAGCCGACGCTGGGAATCGCTGAGACGAATTCTCAGCGACGACGGGCCGCCGCCGGCCTGAGCCCCCTCACCCCTGCTGCAGGACCGCCGACGAGCCCGGCGACTGCGGCATCCCCTTCTCGACCAGGGCCAGGAGGTTCGCCCTCTCGGCGGGGGCGAGCCCCGCGAACTCCGCTCCGGCATGGAAGAGGAGGCAGCGCCCGCCGCGGCCGTCCGGCGCGTATCCGCCGGCCCGGCACCGGGCGATCCGGACGGAGGCCGTCAGGGAGACCCCGGGGAAGTGCGCCTCGAGGTCGTACGTCATGCCGGGCCTGAGAGGCGCCTTCAGCTCGAAGAGGAGGCCGTCGACCGACAGGTTCAGGATCGTGACGGGGATCCGCGCCTTGAGCTGGCCGCGGCTCGCAGCGTCGGCCCGAACGCGCTGCGATCGCCGGCGTTCCGGGCGCGAATTCGACATCTTCGACGCTCTCGACCTCCCTCGAGGGAATCCGAGGACGACGTTAGCCCCGGGGCGGGGCGCCGTCAAGAACCACTCTGTCAGCTCGTCAGGGCCGCCACGAAGCGCGCGTCCTCCCGCCAGCCGGGACGTGCCGCGACGGTCAGGTCGAGGAAGAAACGCCCGCCGAACGTCCGCTCCAGCTCGAGGCGCGCCGCGGTGCCCGCGTCGCGCAGAAGCCGCCCTCCGGTCCCGACGACGATCCTGCGGTGGCCCTCCTTGTCGACGACGACCGTGGCCATGACGATCGTCATGTTTTTCGCGACGTCCCGCCCGACGTCGTCGATGACGACGCCGAGGCCGTACGGAATCTCCTCCCGCGTCCGCTCAAGGAATTTCTCGCGGATGATCTCCGCCCACCGGGTTCTCTCGTCGGTCGTAGTGAGCGTCTCGTGCGGGAAGAGCTCGTCCCCCTCGGGGAGATACCGGAGAAGGATCTCCGGAAGCGAGCCCAGCCCCTAGCCCGTCAGCGCCGAGACCGGGACGATCTCCTCGAAGGCCCCCGTCTCCGCCAGCCCCGCCATTCGAGGGAGGAGGGCCGTCTTCACCGGCAACCTGTCGATCTTGTTCAGGAGGACGGCGTTCGGCCGTGGCCCGCGGGCCAGCAGTTCATAGCTCCAGCGGTCCCCGCTCCCCTCGGGCACCGAGACGTCCACGACGAGGAGGCGGAGGTCCACCTCCCGGATCGCCTCGAGCGCCTCCTCCATCATCATCTTGTTCAGCCGGTGGAGCGGCTTGTGGAGACCGGGCGTGTCGACGAAGACGATCTGTCCCTCCGGCGCGCTCCGGATCCCGAGGATCCTTCGCCGCGTCGTCTGCGGCTTGTCGGAGACGATGGCGACCTTGCGGCCGACGAGGGCGT
>JBLMYG010000388.1:0-5613 GCA_050258155.1 Acidithiobacillales bacterium | reverse complement strand
GCTCGGCGACGACGAGGTGGAGCGGATTGCGCGCCGCGTGGTGGAGATCCTCGGCGAGCGGGTGGTCCGAAAGGTGGCCTGGGACGTCGTCCCGGAGATGGCCGAACGGCTCGTCCGCGAGCGCCTGCGGGAGCTGGAGCGGACGGACTGATCTTCTAGGTCAGACGCCCTGCACGACCGGCAAGAGAGCTTTGGTGCGGTGTGCGGGCCGCGACTCTAATCGCCACCCTCTAGCTCGAGCCAATGGCGCCCATCGAAATAATGGATGGCAAGGCCCTTGCCCGTGTACCCGTCGGCGATGCCGTCGTGTGTCGGTCGGAAAAGTGGCGGGAGCATCTTGTCCGACGTGCCCGGTCCGTGATCCTTGTCGAGGTCCGTGATACGGGCTGGGCCGATGACCGAGATTCTTCGGAAGTAATCCTTACCCCAATCCAGGGAGCCGGAGTCGAGGCGAGCGTTCAAGGTGGCCTGGAGCTCGTTCTCCGTTCCCGAAAAGACAAGGACGGCGGACGTCCCCCCCCGAGAGCAGAGAGCCGCCCACGATTCTTTCTCGGCCATCAGAAAGCGGCCCGAAATGACGTTCTGCTGCTTCTGTTGTGAGCAGGTTTGGGGAATCAAGCACCCCAGGTTTTCCATTCCCTTTCTCAAAGAATCGGGCACGCCCGTCAACTCCGAGGGTTGCAGATACGGATTCTTTCGGCAGATCGTCGTACCCGACCACGTGGGTGAGTAAGTGAAGTTCCAATCCCTACGAGACCCGTCGATTAGTGAATCGAGGCGAATGGCCGTGGGTCCCAGCGCCCAGACGCAGTGGCGTGCCCGGGTGTTCCCCCATTCCGCTCTCTTGTTGACGCTGGGCCTTCCGTATCTCTCGACGAGCTCGTTCAGAACCTTTTCATAGAGGGCTTCGGGGGCTTCGACAGGGCCGACGGGGTAGCTGTTCACGAAGGAAAGCTTCGACTCCGGTCTGAGGAAGTAGAGATTGACAACGAAGGGGCGACCTGCGATCGGGAAGGCGTCGAAGTGAAGGACGAGATCGTGGTCCATCGAAAGCGGTTCCAGAGGCTTCAGAGCCTCTCTCGCCTGAGCCGCCGTCATTCCCCATCGGGTTTTTCCCCAGCCTTCGACGGTCTGAGCGGAAAGGCCGCCGCAGGCCAGGGCAAGCAGGATCACGGGGAGTTTTCTCATGCAGCACCTCGGCCATGTTCCTTGAGACTCCTAAATGCTATCGCGCGGGACATTGCGGAATGCCGGCAGCGATAGCATGGGGGCGCGAGCCATCGTAAAGTCTGCGCGGTCCGCCATGAACCAGCCCCACGAACTGCCGAAGAATTTCGATCCGTCGGCCTTCGAGATGAAGTGGTACCGCCTCCACGAGGAGGCGGGGCTCTTCAGGCCGGAGGCCGCCGGGCCCGAGGCGGAGCCCTTCGTCATCGTCATCCCGCCGCCGAACGTGACGGGAAAGCTTCACCTCGGGCACGCGCTGGGACGGACGCTCGAGGACGTCCTCTGCCGCTGGCGGCGGATGCAGGGACGCGCGGTCCTCTGGTTCCCCGGCGTCGACCACGCCGGGATCGCGACGCAGATGGTCGTGGAGCGCGACCTGATGGAGCGGACGGGGAAGACGCGGCACGACATCGGTCGCGAGGCGTTCGTCCGGCTCTGCCGCGAATGGGCGGCGGCCCGTCGCGGCGACATCCTGAACCAGATCCGCCGCCTCGGCTCCTCCTGCGACTTCTCGCGCGGCTACTACACGCTCGACGGGCCGCGCTCGGCCGCGGTCCGCTTCGCCTTCACGACGCTCTACCACCAGGGGCTGGCCTACCGGGCCGACCGGATGGTGAACTGGTGCATCCGCTGCGCGACGGTCCTCTCCGACCTCGAGGTGAACCACGTCGAGCAGTCCGGCCTTCTCTGGTCGATCGCCTACCCGCTCGAGGACGGCTCCGGCGAAATCGTCGTCGCCACGACCCGCCCCGAGACGATGCTCGGCGACACGGCCGTGGCCGTCAACCCGGAGGACGAGAGGTACCGCGGCCTGGCCGGAGCGCGGGTGATCCTTCCCCTCGCGGAGCGCTCCATCCCGATCGTGGCCGATCCCCTCGTCGACCCCACGTTCGGCACCGGGGCCGTCAAGATCACGCCGGCGCACGACCCGAACGACTTCGAGGCGGCGCGCCGTCACGGCCTCGATTCCGTCGCGGTCATCGGCTTCGACGGGAAGATGACCGCGGAGGCCGGGACGGCGTACGCCGGGCTCGACCGCGCCGAGGCGCGGCGGAGGGTCCTTCACGACCTCGAGGCGAAGGGGCTTCGGAGGGGCGAGAAGCCGCACGTCCTGCCGATCGGGAGGTGCCAGCGGTGCGACACGGTCCTCGAGCCGCTCGTGTCGCTCCAGTGGTTCGTGAAGGTCGGCCCGCTCGCCGAGAAGGCGGTCGCCGCCACAGGCCGGGGCGAGACGCGCTTCGTGCCGGAGCTCTGGAAGAAGACGTACGACGAGTGGATGAAGAACATCCGCGACTGGTGCGTCTCGCGCCAGCTCTGGTGGGGGCACCCGATCCCGGCCTTCACCTGTCCGGACGGGCACGTCACGGTGCCGAAGCCGGGGGAGCCGGACCCGTCCGCCTGCGCCACCTGCGGGAGCCGGGCCTTGCGGCAGGACGGCGACGTCTTCGACACCTGGTTCTCCTCCTGGCTCATGCCGCTCTCGGTCGCCGGCTGGCCGGAGAAGGGGGCCGACTTTTCGCGCTACTACCCGACGAGCGTTCTCGTCACGGCGTTCGACATTCTCTTCTTCTGGGTCGCCCGGATGGTCATGGCCGGCACCTGGTTCGACGGGCGCGCGCCGTTCGCGGACGTCGTCATCCACGGCCTCGTCCGGGACGAGACCGGGCAGAAGATGTCGAAGACCAAGGGGAACGTCATCGACCCTCTCGAGATGTGCGACGAGTTCGGGGCAGACGCCGTCCGCTTCGCGCTCGCCGTGCAGTCAGGGACCGGCCGCGACATTCCGTTCGGGACCTCCCGTATCGCCCCCGCGCGGGCGTTCGCGACGAAGGTCTGGAACGCGGCGCGCTTCGCGCTGGGGACGCTGCACGAGGGGAAGCCCGAGGCGTCGGCGATCGATTACGGCGCGCTCGGGACGGTCGACCGCTGGATCCTCGCGCGCCTGTCGGCGGCGATCGCCAGGGTCGCTGCCGCCCTGGAGGGCTACCGGTTCGACGAGGCGGCGGGCGCCCTCTACGCCTTCTTCTGGTCCGAGTTCTGCGACGGCTACGTGGAGATGGTCAAGCCGGTCCTCCGCGACCCGGTGCTCCCCGAAGCCGAGAAGGCGAAGACGCGCGCGGTGCTCCACCGGGTTCTGCTCGATTCGCTGGCCCTCCTCCATCCGTTCATGCCCTTCGTCTCCTGCGAGATCCGGGACGCCCTCGCCGGGGACGGTGCCGCGCTCCCCGTCACGCCGTTTCCCCGCCCGGAGGCCGGCTGGGACGATCCGCTCGCGGTGGAGACGGTGGAGATCGTCCGGGCCGCGGCGACCCGGATCCGGAACCTCAAGGCCGAGAGAGGCCTTCCGCAGACGGTGGCGGTCGAGGCGGGGCTCGAGGCCGAGGGGCCGCTCGCCGCGTCACTCGAACGGCACGGGCCGCTCCTCGTTCACCTGGCCCGCCTGAAGGCGCTCACGGTCGCGCCGAAAGTCTCGATCGCCGGCGCCTTCCACGACGCCATCGGTCCCGTCGGCCTCGTGGTCGCCCTCCCCGTGAAGGAGATGACGGCGGAGGAACGGCGAAAGCTCGAAAAGGAGCTGGCGGCGGTGGAACGCGACGCGGGCGCCCTCCGCCGGAAGCTCGGGGACGAGGCCTTCCTCGCGAAGGCTCCGCAGGCCGTCGTCGCGAAGAGCCGGAAGCAGCTCGCGGATCTGGAAGAACGGACAGCCCGGCTCTCCGCGAACCTCGCCGGGCGGACCGGACGAGAGAACGCCGCCGAGGCGGCCGCCGCCAGGCGTCTCTCCCCGCTCGGCGCCCGGGCTCCCCTCTCGGGCCGGAGGTTCCCGCTTCTCTCGAACGTGGTCCTTCTCGACGCCGTCGGCTCGACGAACGACATCGGCAAGGAGGTGGCCGAGAAGCTGCTCGAGGACGGGACGGAGGTGTCGCCGACGGTCCTCGTCGCGAGGCGGCAGACGGGAGGCCGGGGGCGGAGATCGCGGGCGTGGATCTCCCCCGGCGACACCGGCCTCGCGCTCTCCCTCGTCCTGCCGTGGCCCGAGGGGCCGGAGCGGGTCCGCCTTCCGGTCCGGCTCGGAGTCATCCTCGCGCGCGGCCTCTCGGAGCGCTTCGGGCTCGACGTCCGGCTGAAGTGGCCGAACGACCTGCTCGTCGGCGGAAAGAAGCTGGGCGGGATCCTCGTCGAAGCCCGCGCCGGCCCGGAGGGGGAGGGATATGCCGTGGCGGGGATCGGGCTCAACGTCCGCACGACGCGGGCGATGCTCGACGCGGAAGGGCTGACGGAGGCGACGTCGCTCGCCGAGGCAGGGGTCGCGGCCGGATGGCTCGAGCGGGAGAGAGTTCTCCTGACCGTTCTGGAGCTGCTGGACCAGGGGCTCTCCGCCCCGCCCCTCGACCTGCGAACCGCCTTCGATGCGGTCACGGTGCACCGGCGGGGCGAGCGCCTCGCAGTGACCGAGGGGGGCCGCGAGACCTCCGGCAGCTACCTCGGCGTGACCGAGGACGGGTTCCTCCGCCTCGGGACGCCCGGGGGCGAGGAGATCGTCGTGTCGGGCGACATCGCCCCGTTCTAGGACGGATGAGCGCGGAGAACGGCGAGCCCCTCGACGAGGAGGGCTACGCAACCCGGATCGAGGAGGCCTTCATCGCCGAGCGCGGCACGCCGTTCCTCCTCTCGGCGAAGGACTGGCAGCTGATCCGCGGCTGGCGGGAGAGCGGGATCCCCGTGGGAACGGTGGTCCGGGCCGTCCGCGAGACTTTCGCGAGGCGGCGCGCCCGCGGCGCGGCAGGGAAGATCGGATCCATCTCGTACTGCGCCGATGCGGTGGAGGAGCGCTGGCAGATGGAGCGTCGCGGCCTTGTCGGAAAGGGCGACGAAAGGCTTCCGGAGACTCCCGTCGAGATCGCGCCGAAGCTCGACGCGCTTGCCGAGGTGCTCCAGTCGGTTGGAGATGCTGGAGCGGGTGAGATCGACCAAGAAATCCTTCGAAAGGGGATAGGAAAGGCCGTGTCGAAGATCGAGGCGCTACCGCGCGAGGGACCTTTCGAAGAGATTGAGGAGAAGCTCTCCGTTATCGAAGCCGCCCTCCTGAGAACGCTGACCCGCGGACTCTCACCGGCCACCGCCGCTTCCGTTGACGCGAGCGTGGTCGAAGCGCTGGGAGAGACGGCGGGCGTCGCGCCGGAGATCGTGGAGCGGATGCGGAAAGCGCTCGCCCGCCGCGAGGTGAGGCTCCGGCTCGGACTGCCGCACCTGACGCTGCTCTAGCGGGTCGCGCCCCTTCGCGGGCGCACGTAGAGTAGGCCTCCCGATGATCCGGTCGTGGTCGCAGAGTGCCGGGGCTCCGGCCGTCCCGGCGGCCTTCGCCGTGGCGTCCGGAATTCTCGCGGC
>JBLMYG010000387.1:0-6036 GCA_050258155.1 Acidithiobacillales bacterium | reverse complement strand
CGTCGTTCTTCCGGGCGATGCCGCGCCTCGCGCCGGGGCTTTCGGCACGCCGGCCCGAGTCGGTCGCCGAGGCCGTACGCCGCTCGCTGGCGATGAAGGCCGACGTGGTGGTGGCCGACCCGTTCGAGCGGCGCGGCCACCGGTTCGCGCTCAACCTCGGGCACACAATCGGACACGCTCTCGAGGTGGCGTCGGTCTATCGCCTGACGCACGGCGAGGCGGTCGCCTGGGGCCTCCTCGCGGCGCTCAACCTTTCGGAGAGGCGGGCCGGCCTTCCGCCCGGCGTCGCCGCGAGGGCGCGCGCGTGGATCGGCGGCCTCGTCCGGCCTCCTCGGCCGCCCGCGACGGCGCTCCGGACATGGAGGGAGCGCCTCGCAGCCGACAAGAAGGCGGACCGGTCGGGCCTCGTCGCCGTCCTCCTCGCGGCTCCTGGCCGGCCGTCGATTCTCCGTGTCGCGCCCGAGGAGCTCGAGGCCGCTTTCGAGGAGTGTCTCCCGTCGTACAATCGTTTCGAGACCTGATGAGGGTGGCGAAGCTCCCCCGGCTCCGTATCGTCACGGCGCTGCTGGCGGCGCTGTTGTTTGTCTCGATCCTGCCGCTCGTCGGCCTTCACTTTTCCCTGATCGGGATCAACCGGGAGGCCCTCGAGACCTCGGAGAAGAAATACCTGAAGGGGAGCTCGGTCACGCTCGCCGACGCGATCGACCGGTATCTCCAGAACGCGCAGGTCGAGGTCGCCCGCGTTGCCGAGGGGATCCGTCTGAGCCGGCAGATCGCGACCTCGTCGGGAGCGACCGTCGACCCGTTCTTCGCGCTCGGAAAGTCGCATCTCCTCGACGGCACGCTCGAGGGCGTCGCGCGCTCGGGGATCCGCCTTCTGCGCGCCGTCGACCGCGACGGCGTCGGAGCGACCGCTCCCTCCGGGCCGGTGGATCCGCTTCTCGACGAGAAGCTGGAGCAGGCTCTCAACGTGGCGGTGAAAGGCCAGACGTGGCGGAGCGTGGAGCCCCTCTATCCGCCGTCGTACCCCGAAGGCGGGCTCATCGTCGCGGCGCCGGTCGGGTCCGGGGGACGAGACCTCCTCGGGGCCGTCCTCGCCTTCGTCTCCCTGGACCCGCTGAAACGGCGCTTCGTGGCGGAGGGGCGGGAAGCCTCGGGATCCGGGGGAGGCTTCCTCGCGTACGTCGTCGACCGGAAGGGGCAGCTTCTCTTCTCGAGCGACCCCTCGGCGTTCCCGTCGCGCGATCTCTCCGGGGTGGACCTCGTCCGTGAATTCATGGCGCAGCCGGTCCGGCTGACCAAGAGCTATACGCGGGGGGAGGGAAAGAACGCGCGGCGCGTCCTCGGGACGCTCGCGACCGTGCCGCCCCCGACGGACTGGGGCGTCATCGTGGAGCAAGAAGAGGCGGCGGCCTTCGCAGCGGTGGCGCAGATGACCAGGATGTCGACGTCTCTCGCCGGCCTCGCCCTGGTTCTCGTCGGCCTCGTGGCCCTTCTCGTCGCCCGCTTCCTGTCGCGGCCGGTCCTCGACCTCGTCGAAAAGGTCCGGTCGGTGGCCGAGGGCCACTTCAAGCAGCGTGTTCCCGTTCGGGGCGTGTACGAGCTGGCGCAGCTTTCGGAGACGTTCAACTCGATGTCCGACTCGATCGAGAGATCGGTGGATCGGCTCCGCCTCGCCGCCCGCGAGAACCAGGAGCTCTTCATCAACTCGATCCGGACGCTGGCCGCCGCGATCGACGCGAAGGATCCGTACACGCGGGGCCACTCGGAGCGGGTGGCGCGTTACTCCGTCATGATCGCGCGGCACATGGAGCTCACGCCCGAGGAGGTCCGGACGGTGCGGCTCGGCGCGCTTCTGCACGACGTGGGGAAGATCGGGATCGACGACCGGATCCTCCGGAAGCCGACGGCCCTGACCGCCGAGGAGTTCGAGGTGATGAAGACGCACCCGGTGAAAGGGGCGGTCATCATGGGGCAGATCCCGCAGCTGAAGGACGTCGTGCCCGGAATCCGGTATCACCACGAGAAATGGGCGGGCGGCGGATACCCCGAGGGTCTCGCGGGGGAGGCCATTCCGCGCATCGCCCGGATCGTCGCCGTGGCGGACACCTTCGACGCGATGACGACGACGCGGCCCTACCAGAAGGCGATGCCGCTTCCGTACGTCATCGAGCGGATCAAGCATTTCGCGGGGCGATCCTTCGATCCGGACGTGACGAGCGCCCTCGAAAAGGCTTTCCAGGGCGGGGACCTGGAGTTCCTGGGAGAAGAGGTGTCCATGAAGGTGTCGGCGTGAGGCGTCGGACCCTGGCGGCTTTCTGCGCCCTTTTCGCCGCGGCGAGCTGCGGGCCAAGCACGGAGAAGCCGCCCCCGGAAGTCCCGGTGCTCGCCGACCTCGTCGACTACCGGACCGGCCTGACGATGCTGCGGGAGGGGCGGGCGGACGAGGCGATCTCGGTCCTGATGAGGGCCCGGCAGAGCAACCCGCGCGACCCGAACGTGTCGAACGCGCTCGGCCTCGCCCTCCTCTACAAGAAGGATTACCAGGGAGCCCTGAAGGCCTTCGGGGAGGCGCTCCAGCTCAAGCCGGACTTTCTCGACGCGCGCAACAACCGGGGCGTGACGTATCTCGAGATGGGCCGGCTCGACGACGCCGAACGGGACTTTCAGGCCGTGCTCGACGGCCCCCCCTCGCAGGACAGGGCGAACGCCTTCTTCAACCTCGGCCTCGTCTACAAGAAGAAGGGGCAGTGGGCCGACGCGGAGCGCGACTTCTCCCTCGCCCTCGCGGACGAGCCGGAAATGGTCCGCGCCCACCGGGAACGGGGCCTGGTCCGCGTCCAGCTCGAGAATTTCCGGGACGCTCTCGAGGACTTCCTCGCCGTCCTGAAGGAAGAGCCGAGAGACGTTTCCTCGAACTACAACGCGGCCCTCTGCCTCATCGCCGTGGGGCGCCGCGACCTCGCCGTCCGGTACATGGAGCGGGCGGTGGCGGCCGGCCCCGACAGCGAAGACGGGAGGAAAGCCCGCCGCTTCCTCGACGCCGAGCAGCGCCGTCCCGGGAACACGCAGTGAGCTTTCAGCAGATTCTCGACGGCCTCCTCTCGGCCCCCGGGGCGCGCGGCGCGGCCTTTCTCGATCCGCAGGGCCAGACGGTGGCGCAGGCCGGCGACCCGGCGGTGACGGAGGTTCTGGGCGCCCTTCAGTCGGTCTGGCTCGGAGAGCTCGGGAGGGCCTCCGATCGGGCAGGGCTCGGAGCGGTCAGGGACCTGACGCTCGACTTCTCGAACCAGCGCGTCCTCTCCGCGCAGGTGAAGGAAGGCTACTTTCTCCTCGTCGTCTTCGACGCCGGCGGCCTGACCTCGTACGTCCGGGCACGCCTCGACGAGGCGCGGGAGGAGCTGGCCCGGGAAGTCGGCTGACCCCGGCCGGCTGGTACTCTGGCCGGGATGGCCGCCCCGACGTTCCTCGCGCGCCTCAAGCGCGGTCTCTTCATGACCCACACGGAGCTGATCGCCCGCGTGGGCGATGCGGTGAAGGCCCGGTTCGCCCCGGACCCGGCCGTGCTCGAGGCGCTGGAGGAGGCGCTTCTCCTGGCCGACGTCGGGCCGGCGACCGCCGGGGAAGTCGTGGCGGCCGTTCGGGAAGAGGCGGGACGGCGGGGCTCCGAGCAGGGCGACGTCGTTCGCGACGTCCTCAGGAAGGAGATCGCCGGGCGCCTCTCCGTCTCCGCGCCGGCGATCGACGTCCCGGCGGGGATGCCGCGCGTCGTTCTCGTCGTCGGCGTCAACGGGTCCGGGAAGACCACGACCGCGGCGAAGCTGGGGGGGAGGGCCGTCGCGGAGGGAAAGTCGGTCGTCTTCGCAGCGGCCGACACGTTCCGGGCGGCGGCCATCGAGCAGCTCGGCATCTGGGCCGAGCGGATCGGAGCCCCTCTCGTCTCGCACCGGCCGGGCGCCGACCCCGCGGCCGTGGTCCACGACGCGTGCGCAGCGGCGAAGTCGCGGAAGGCCGACCTCCTCCTCGTCGACACGGCGGGGAGGCTCCATACGAAGCACAACCTGATGGAGGAGCTGGCCAAGATCCGCCGGGTAGCGGGACGGGAGATCACCGGCGCCCCTCACGAGGTACTTCTCGTTCTGGACGCCGTCACCGGCCTGAACGGCCTGGCCCAGGCGCGCGAATTCACGAAGTCCGCCGGCGTGACGGGCCTCGTCCTGACGAAGATGGACGGGACCGCCAAGGGAGGGGTGATCCTCGCGATCGTCCGCGAGCTTCGCCTCCCGGTCCGCTACGTCGGTGTGGGGGAGACGGCCGACGACCTGCTCGACTTCGACCCGGAGGCCTTCGCCCGAGCGCTCGTCGATGACTAGCCCGGAGGCTCTCTGGGATCGCGTCTTCGCGCTCGCCGAGCGGGGCCGGTACTCCACCTCTCCGAACCCCCGCGTCGGCGCCGTGCTGGTCGCCGACGGGGGCCAGGTCGTCGGAGAGGGGTATCACGACCGGGCAGGCGGCCCGCACGCCGAAGTGGCGGCACTGGCGGCGGCAGGGGAGCGGGCCCGTGGAGCGACGCTGCTCGTCAACCTGGAGCCGTGCGCCAGCCACGGCCGGACGCCTCCCTGCACGGAGGCTCTCATCGCGGCGGGCGTGAGGCGCGTCGCCTGCTCCCTGGAGGACCCGGACCCGCGCACGGCGGGGCGCGGCGTCCGCCAGCTGCGCCAGCATGGCATCGAGGTGGAGATCGGGGCCTCCGCCGGCACGGCGGAGAAGCTGAACGAGGCCTTTCTCCTCTCGGCGAGGCAGCGGCGCCCCTTCGTCCATCTGAAGTGGGCCGCGTCTCTCGACGGGCGGACGGCGGCCCGGGGAGGCGCCTCCAGATGGATCACGGGCGAAGAGGCGCGGGTGGACGCCCTGCGCCTCCGGGAAGAGCACGACGCGATCCTCGTGGGGGCCGGGACGGTCCTCGCGGACGACCCGCTCCTGACACGTCGCCTCGGGCTCAACAGGTCCATCGTGGCGCACCGCCGGATCGTCCTCGACGGGGCCTTGCGTGTCCCCCCGACCGCGAGGGTCTTCGAGAGGCGCGAGGGGACCGAGGCCTGGCTGGTCACGGCCGGAATGGCAGAGGAAGCCGGCGAGGCGCGGCGCTTCGCGCCCTTCATCGAAAGGGGGGTCAAGGTCGTCGCTCTTCGAAGCACCGCCGCAGGCGTCGATCTCGCCGCCCTCCTCTCCGAGCTTCAGGCCCTCGAGGTCAGGTCGCTGCTCGTCGAGGGGGGCGGGAAGACCGCCTGGTCCTTCCTGTCCGGTGGGCTGGCCGACCGGGTGACGGCGTACGTCGCACCGCTCCTCCTCGGAGGCGAGGAAGCGCCGGGTCCGCTCTCCGGGCAGGGATTCCCCGATCCTGCGGGAGCGCTGCGGACGGGCCCCCTCGAGATCGTCCGGCTCGGATCCGACATCCGGCTCTCGGCCCGCCTTCTCGTGGCGGCGTAGGATCGGCGCGGTGTTCACAGGGATCATTTCCGCTCTTTCTCCCGTCGTCGGCCTCCGGCGGCGCTCCGGGGGCGCGCTCCTGGCCGTCGGGCGTCCGCCAAAGTGGGACGACGTCGCGGCGGGGGAGAGCATCGCCGTCTCGGGAGTCTGTCTCACGGCGCTGCCCGGCCCGCGCCGCGAGCCGCTCCGATTCGATCTCTCGCCGGAGACCCTCTCCCGCTCGACGCTCGGAAAGCTCCGGGCCGGCCGGCAGGTCAACCTGGAGCGGGCTCTCGCCGCGGGCGAGCGATTCGGCGGCCACGTGGTGGCCGGCCACGTCGACGCCACGACGCCGGTCACGAGGATCGTCCGCACGGCGGAGTTCCGGACCGTCTCCTTCGCCCTCGGCAGGGCTTGGGCCCGGTACGTCGTCGAGAAAGGCTCGATCGCGCTCGACGGAATCTCTTTGACCGTGGCCGCCCTCCGGGAGGACGAGTTCGACGTCGCCGTCATTCCCCACACCTGGGAGCGGACCGCCCTCGGCGAGCGGTCGGTCGGCGACCTCGT
>JBLMYG010000386.1:0-3483 GCA_050258155.1 Acidithiobacillales bacterium | reverse complement strand
AGTGCCTCCGCTCCCGGTGATGGCGGTAATGACGCCCGCCGTGGCGGTTGCCGTGGCGGAGGCGCCCGAGCCTGTCGGATCCGTGATCACGACGACAGGATTGGCGTATCCGCTTCCTCCGGCGATGAGCGTGAACCCGGTGATAGTACCCGCCGGCAGCGGGCTGTTGGCCCAGTTCCCGACGCCGAAATAGTCCGTGCAGTTGTAGCTCGTCGTAAGACCCGAAGTGAAGACGGGAACACCGTTGGCGTCGAAATTGTTGCATGTCGGGACGGTCTGGCCGAACGCCATCCCGCCGAACATGAACAGCAAGGGGACAAGAAATACTCTTCTCATGTTACTTCTTTCCCTTTCCGTGGGTCGCCCTGATCTGGGCCGCACGGCGGTCCGCGGCGCGAGTGGCCGCGGCCCACCTCTCGGTGTTGGTCGTGCTCCTCATTTTTCCCGGGATGCCCGGGCCCTTGTACTGGCCGTTCCCCTGTCCGTTGGCCTGGTTATTGGCCTGGCCGTTCGACCCCGCCAGCATCTTCTGACCACTTGCGAGGAGGACGGTAGCAAGGACCGTCGCAATGTAAGTTCGACTCTTCACGTCATTCCTCCTTATCTGCTTCGTCGAAAATCGTGGTTGAAAACCGTGCTGGCGTCTGGATCGATCGGACACCTCCCATCAGATACCTCCCCGGCAAGAGGCCGGGGCGAAGGAAGGGTCGTTCCACGGCCCTTTCGTTGACCCCGGCTATGAAAATCACAAGGGAACTTCATCGAAGTCGCGAAGAAGATGGAGCCGGTCCCGGTCTCTTGTAAGCGTGGAAAGTACTTAGGGGAGTCCGTTTACGCTTCCGTACTATGTACGGACAAACTGGGGAAGACTCCGTAGAAACTACGGAGGCGAAGGCCCGGTCGGACGGGTATTAACGCGTCAGCTTGTGGTCGGCGGCCCAGCGGACCAGCTCGGCGCGGCTTGCAAGGCCCAGCTTTCCCATGATGTTGGCCCGGTGCGACTCCACCGTCCTGACCGAGAGATTCAGCGAGTCGGCGATCTGCTTGTTCGTGAAACCACGGGCGATGAGCCGGACGATGTCGGTCTCGCGGCTCGTGAGCGCCTCGGGATCGCCTCGCCGGCGGCGCGGCGGGTCGGCCCGCTCTTCTTCCAGAAGCGCGCGGGTCATCGAGGGGTGGACGTAGAGGTCGCCCCGCTGCGCGGCCTCGATGGCCGCGAGAAGCTCCGACTCGACGGCGCGCTTGATGACGTATCCCGCCGCGCCGGCCTTCAGCGCCTCGCGGAGTAGCGCCGCGTCCTCGTGGACGGTCAGAATGAGGACCTTGGTGTCAGGAAGCTTTTCGTGCAGCCGGCGGGTCACCTCGATCCCCCCGATCCCCGGAAGGGAGAGGTCGAGGAGGACGATGTCGGGCTTGAGGGAGGCGGCCGCGCGAAGTGCCTCGTCGCTCGTTCCGGCCTCGCCGACGATCTCGTAGTTCGTCTCGTCCCCGAGAACGGCGCGGAGGCCCGCCCTGAGGACGCCGTGGTCGTCCACGATCAGGATCCTAAGAGACATGCGGGACCTCGACCACGAGCGTCGCCCCGGAGCCCGGGCTGCTTTCGACGAGAAGGGTGCCCCCGAGCATCTCGGCCCGCTCGCGGATGCCGGGGAGGCCGAGACGTCCCGACCGCGATGCCGTCTCCACGTCGAAGCCGCGGCCGTCGTCCTCCACGACCATGAGTATTGACTTCTCCCGCCGCTCCACGACGAGGCTCACCCGGCCGGCGCCCGAGTGCCGGACGGCGTTCGTCAGGGCCTCTTGCGCGATCCGGTAGAGGGCGATGTCGATGGCGGGGGAGAGGCGCCCGTGGTCGAAGCCGAGCGTCTCGAGCTGGACGAGGGGCCCTCCCAGCTTCGAGAGCCTGGCCGCGAGCTGTCCCAGCGCCGGCACCAGCCCGAGGTGATCGAGCGCCGCCGGCCTCAGGTTGCTGGCCAGACGGTGGAGGCTCTCCTGCGCCGTGTCGGCGATCTGCTTTAGCTCCCGGGCGTGGGTGAGAACGTCTTCGGGGCGGGACGCGTCGTGCTCCAGTCGGCGGAGGCCGAGGATCAGCGAGGAGAGAAGCTGCCCGGCGTCGTCGTGGAGCTCGCGGGCGACCCTCAGGCGCTCCCCTTCCTGCCCCTCCACCAGCTTGCGGGAAACGCTCTTGATCTGCTCCCGTCCCGCCCGGACCTCCCCGTAGAGGCGGGCGTTGGCGATCGCCACGGAGGCTGGTGCGTAGAGAGCTTCCACGAGGTGGATCCGTTCGGGCGTGAAAAAACCCGGCTCCGCCTTCACCAGGGTGTAGAGGCCGATGGCCTCCCCGGCGGCCAGGAGCGGCACGCCGAGCCAGCTTCGCTCGACGTCCGGGCGCGATCTGCCGCCCCAATCCGGCCGGGTGAGCGTGTCGTCGATGCAGACGCTCCGCCGGGTGGAGAGGACGTCCTTCACGGCCGGGTTCTTCTCCACGTCGAAGCTGTCGAGAGGCCTGTCGGAGAAGTCCGGCTTCCCGGACGGCGTGAAGATCGCCCGTACCTTGAGGCGCGAGCCGGATTCGAGGAGCATCACCTTGGCGCGGTCGTACGGGACGAGGCGCCCGAGGTGGTCGAGAAGCGCCGTGAAGACGGCTTCGAGGTCGAGCGAGCGGGTGATAGCGAGACTGGCCGATCGAAGCGTCTCGGCCTGCTGCCGGGCCCGCTGCTCGGCCTGGAAGAGGGCGGCGCTCTTCTCGGCGAGCGCCTCCAGATCCCGCGTTCGCCGCTCCAGTGCCGCCTCGGCCCGGCTGTGCTCGTCGATAAGCCGGGTCACCGGCCGGTAAATGAGCACATAGAGCGGCGGGAGAATCAGCACCACCATGATGGCCATGTCGAGCAGCGTGGCCGGCCAGAAGTGGGAAAGCCCCACGATCTCGAGAACGACCATCGCCACCAGCTCGGCGAACGCGATCGCGCAGATGCTCACGGCCGCAGTCCTGACCGGAGAGATCGGCCCGGGGAGGCGCGTCGGCGTGGGGGACGCCGGCTTCCCGACGTCCGTGCTCTGGCCGATGGGGCCCAAACTGGCCGTTTCGCTCATCCTGCTCGGTTTCCGAATCCGCCCTGAGCGGCCGCCTGGATGGCGGCAACCAGCGTATCCGACCGGCCTCCCTTCGTGACGAAATCGACGGCTCCGGCCTCCCTCATCGAGGTGGCGATCGCGTCGTCTTCGTGCATCGAGAGTCCGATGATTCGTATTCGGGGCAGCTCGGCGGTGATCTGCCGCGTGGCCTCGATACCGTTCATCCTCGGCATGGTGACGTCCATGACGATGACGTCCGGCCCGAGCGTGCGGGCCAGCTCGATCGCCTCGATCCCGTCGGAGGCTTCGCCGACGACATCGATGTTCGATTCGGCCCTGAGAAGCGCGATGAGCCCCTGACGGAGGATCCTGTGGTCGTCGGCGATGACGACCCGGATGCGGCCCGAC
>JBLMYG010000385.1:0-5191 GCA_050258155.1 Acidithiobacillales bacterium | reverse complement strand
CCGAAGATCGAACGGATCGAGGGGACGGCGCTCCCTCTCCGCGGCGACGACATGGACACCGACCGGATCTTCCCGGCACGGTTCCTCGTCTCCGTCTCGTTCGAAGGGCTCGAACGGCACGTCTTCGAGGACGACCGGAAGGCCCGTGCCGGCACGGCCTCGCCGCACCCCTTCGACGACCCGCGATACGCCGGCGCCTTGATCCTCGTCGTGAACCGGAACTTCGGCTGCGGCTCCTCGCGCGAGCACGCTCCGCAGGCGCTCCGGCGGTGGGGGATCCGGGCCATCGTCGGCGAGTCGTTCTCCGAGATCTTCTTCGGGAACGCCCTCGTGCTCGGGCTTCCGTGCCTCGTCGCAGGGGCGGAGGCGATTTACGACCTGATGGCCGAGGCCACCGCCCGTCCACCGCTACGACTCGCCGTCGACCTTCGAGCCGGGACGGTTGCGGCATCGAATCGGAGCTTCCCCGTCACCCTTCCGGGGCCGGCGCGCGAAGCGCTCCTCTCGGGGCGCTGGGACGTCACCGACCTTCTCCTCGACCGCTTCGAGGAGGTCGAGGCGGTCGCGAGGAATTTGCCGTACGTGTCAGGTTTCTGAGGCGGAACGACTTATCCCTTGACACGGACTCCCGAAATCCCTAACTTCGGCCTTCAAATGTTGGGCCGGATGCCGACCCCCGCGAGATTCCTGACGGCGCTTTCCAGTGCACGTCCGCTCGCCGGGCTCGTCCTCCTGCTGAGCGTGGCCGTAGGGCTCCTCGTCCTTATTGGAAGCGAGGTGCGGGCGGCCTAGACAGACGTCGTCAAGGCAACAAAAGGCCCCGCACCTCGCAGAGGTCGCGGGGCCTTTTCATTTTTTCCGGGTGAAAGAGGAGGTCCAGGGTGCAGAGCGATGTCATGAAAAAGGGCCCGGCGCGCGCTCCGGCGCGGGCCATGCTCCGGGCGACCGGCCTGACCGGAGCCGACATCGAGCGTCCGCTCGTGGCGGTCGCGAACACCTGGACCGAGGTCACCCCCTGCAACGTCCACCTGAGGCGCCTCGCGGAAAAGGTGAAGGAGGGGATTCGCTCCGCCGGGGGGACGCCGATCGAGTTCAACACGATCGCCATCTCGGACGGGATCTCGATGGGGACGGACGGGATGCGCGCCTCGCTCGTCTCGCGCGAGGTGATCGCCGACTCGATCGAGCTGGCGGTCGCGGGACACTCGCTGGACGCCTGCGTCGCGATCGCGGGCTGCGACAAGACGATCCCGGGCACGGTCATGGCGCTCGCGCGTCTCGACGTACCGTCGCTCGTCCTCTACGGCGGCTCGATCCAGCCCGGCAGCTTCGGCGGCCGCGACGTGACGATCCAGGACGTCTTCGAGGCCGTCGGCGCCTTCGCGGCCGGGAAGATGAGCCAGGAGGGGCTGGCCGATATCGAGGAGCGGGCCTGCCCCGGAGCGGGAGCCTGCGGCGGCCAGTTCACGGCCAACACGATGGCCACGGCCCTCACCTTCCTCGGGATCTCCCCGATGGGCGCGAACGACGTCCCGGCCACGGACCCGCGCAAAGACGACGTGGCCCGGGCGTGCGGCGCCCGCGTCATGGGGCTCCTGAAGGAGGGGCTGAAACCCTCGCGGATCCTGACGCGAAAGGCGCTGGAGAACGCCATCGCCTCCGTGATCGCCACGGGCGGCTCCACGAACGCCGTCCTTCACCTCCTCGCCATCGCCCGCGAGGCGGGCGTCCCTCTCGCCCTCGACGACTTCGACGCGATCTCCCGCCGGACACCCGTTCTGGCCGACCTGAAGCCGGCGGGGCGCTTCACGGCCGTCGACATGGAGCGGGCCGGCGGCGTCCGTCTCGTCGCCAAGCGGCTGATGGACGCCGGCCTCGTCCAGGACGAGATGACCGTCACGGGGAAGAGCCTCTTCGCAGAGGCCGGGACGGCCACGGAGACGCCCGGCCAGGAGGTCGTCCGGCCAATCGAAAGGCCGCTCAAGCCGACGGGAGGCCTCGCCATCCTGCGCGGGTCGCTCGCGCCGGAGGGGTGCGTGGCGAAGCTCGTGGGACACGAGCGGAAGACGCACACGGGCCCCGCCCGCGTCTTCGACGGCGAGATCGCGGCCTTCGACGCGGTCCAGAAGCGGAAGATCCGGGAAGGGGACGTCGTCGTCATCCGGTACGAGGGGCCGAAAGGGGCGCCCGGGATGCCCGAGATGCTCTCCGTCACGGCGGCCCTCGTCGGGCAAGGGCTCGGCGGCTCCGTCGCCCTCATCACCGACGGGCGGTTCAGCGGCGCCACGCACGGCCTGATGGTGGGGCACGTGTCGCCGGAAGCCGCCGCGGGCGGCCCGATCGCCCTCCTTCAGGAAGGCGACCCCATCACGATCGACATTACGGCGCGGCGGCTCGACACCGCGGCGCCGCTCGAGGCGCGCCGGGCCGGTTTCCGGCTTCCCCCGCCGCGCGCCACCTCAGGAGTCCTCGCCAAATACGCCCGGCTCGTCTCGTCCGCCTCCGACGGGGCGGTGACCGGGTTCGCCGAAGGAGCCCGCGCATGAGCACAGCCATCCGAACCGACGCCTCGCCCCGCCCCAAGGCCAAGGCTGGCCGCCATTTCGTCGACGAGATGGTCCGGTTGGGCGTCACGCACGTCTTCGGACACCCGGGCGGCGCGGCCCTTCCGCTCTACGACGCGCTCTACGACACGCCCGAGATCACCCATCTCCTGATGCGGCACGAGCAGGGGGCGGCGCACGCGGCCGAGGGGTACGCGAGGGCGACGGGGCGCCCCGGAGTCTGCATGGCCACCTCGGGCCCCGGCGCGACGAACCTTCTCACGGGCCTCGCGGACGCGATGATGGACTCGACGCCGGTCGTGGCCCTGACCGCGCAGGTCCCGACCTATCTCATCGGGCGGGACGGCTTCCAGGAGGCCGACGTCTTCGGCCTGTCGCAGCCGATCACGAAGCACAACTGGCTCGTCCGCGACCCGGAGGATCTCGTCCCGACCCTCCGCCAGGCGTTCCGCGTCGCCACGAGCGGGCGTCCGGGCCCGGTCCTCGTGGACATCCCGCGCGACTTCCTCCAGGCGGAGATGGAGGCGCCGGAGGAGGCTGACGAGGCTCCCCACCGCTCCCACCGGGCGGAGGCCTCGGCCCTCCGGCACGCTGCGCTCGCCATCTCGAACGCCCGGCGCCCGATTCTCTACGTCGGCGGCGGCGTCATCTCCTCGGGAGCCTCCGAGGAGGTCCGGAAGCTGGCGAAGAAGGCCCGGATCCCCGTCACGACGACGCTGATGGGGAAGGGGGCCTACCCGGAGACGGACCCGCAGGCGCTCGGAATGCTCGGGATGCACGGCACGGCGTACGCCAACCACGCGATGCACGAGTGCGACCTGATCATCGGCGTCGGCGTCCGGTTCGACGACCGCGTCACGCTGAAGCTGGCCACGTGGGCCCCTCACGCCCGCGTCATCCACATCGACGTGGACGAATCGGAGATCGGGAAGAACCGGAAGGCCGACTATCCGCTCCCGGGCGACGCGCGGACGGTGCTCCATCAGCTCCTCCCGCTCGTCGGCGCCCCCGACACGAAGGCGTGGTGGGCCCGCATCGAGGAGCTCAGGGCCCGGTTCCCGCTCCGGTACCGGCAGGGGAGCGAGGTCATCCTCCCGCAGTACGCCATCGAGCGGCTCTGGCAAATGACGCGGGGCCTCCGTCCGATCCTGACGACCGACGTCGGGCAGCACCAGATGTGGGCGGCGCAGTACTGGAGGTGCGACGAGCCGCGAACCTTCATCACCTCGGGCGGCCTCGGGACGATGGGGTTCGGCCTTCCGGCCTCCATCGGCGCACAGTGCGCGATGCCGGACCGGCTCGTCATCAACCTGAACGGCGACGGGAGCTTCCAGCAGACGATGCAGGCGCTGGTGACGGCGGTCGAGGCGCGCCTCCCGATCAAGATCATCCTCGTGAACAACGCGAGCCTCGGGATGGTCCGCCAGTGGCAGGAGCTCTTCTACGAGAAGCGCTTCTACTCCGTTGCGCTGAAGAATCCCGACTTCGCCAAGCTCGCCGAGGCGATGGGCGCGGCGGCCTTCACGGTCCGGCGTCCGGAGGAGCTGGACGCGGCGTACGAACGGGCGCTCGCCGTCACGGACGGACCGGCCCTCGTCAACGTCTTCTGTGAGCCGACGGAGAACTGCTACCCGATGTGGCCCGCAGGCCAGTCGATCGACGCCATGATTCCCGACGACCCGCGGTACGCCCTGGGCGAGGGGGCCTCCCGATGAAGAGGACCATCGTCGCCCACGTCGAGAACGTCCCGGGAGTCCTCGCCCGGGTGGAAGGGCTCTTCCGGCGGCACAGCATCCCGCTCGAGAGCCTCCACTTCGACGCGGCCGGAGCATCGCCCGCCCGCCTGACCGTCGTGGCCCGCGCGTCGGCCGAAGCCTCGGGGCTCGTCGTCCGGCAGCTCCGACGCCTCGTGGACGTCCGGGAAGCCCACGAAGTCGCTTTCGAGCCGTCCCATGAAACCGTCGCCCGCCTGAGGCCGGCGGGCTGAAGAGGAGACCGAGATGGCCAAAATCTTCTACGACAAGGACGCCGACGTCTCCCGTCTGAAGGGGCGGACCGTCGCGGTCATCGGCTACGGCAGCCAGGGGCACGCCCACGCCCTGAACCTCCGCGACAGCGGGGTCTCCGTGGTCGTCGGCCTCCACGACACGTCGGCCTCGGCCCCGCGCGCCCGGGCGGAAGGGCTCACAGTCGTTCCCGTCGACGAGGCGGCGCGCCGGGCCGACATCGTCATGATCCTGACGCCCGACACCGGACAGAAGAAGCTCTACGAGGAGGCGATCGCGCCCCACATGAAGAAGGGGAAGACGCTCCTCTTCGCCCACGGCTTCAACATCCGGTTCGGGCAGATCGTCCCGCTCCCCGACGTGGACGTCGCGATGATCGCTCCCAAGGCCCCCGGCCACCGGGTCCGGGAGCTCTTCAAGGAGGGGGAGGGGACGCCGGCGCTTCTGGCCGTGGACCAGAACGCCAGCGGCCACGCTCGCGAGGACGCTCTCGCCTACGCGAAAGCGCTCGGCTGCACCCGCGCCGGCGTCCTCGAGACGACCTTCGCCGAGGAGACCGAGACGGACCTCTTCGGCGAGCAGGCCGTCCTCTGCGGCGGGGCTTCGGCTCTCGTGAAGGCG
>JBLMYG010000384.1:0-3962 GCA_050258155.1 Acidithiobacillales bacterium | reverse complement strand
CGTGAAGAGCTTCAGCCTCGGTGCCGGGACGGCCGCCACGTACCGCGACGTCCTCGCCTCGGTCTTCGGCCTGACGGGGGACAACTACGGCGCGCTCCGGATCGCAGCGAACTCTGGCGGCCTGAGGATCTCCAGCGTCACGACGACGCCGACCCCAGGTCAAACGGGAGCTTTCGGCCAGAGCGTCCCCGGCGTTCCGGCGGCGGAGCTCGTTACGGCAGCGGTGCCCGCCGCCATCGTCGGAATCCGCGAGGACGGCGTGGCGCGGACGAACCTCGTCCTTCTGAATACGACGGCCAGTCCTGTCGACGTCGACGCGGCCCTCTGGGCGGACGACGGCTCGTCGCTCGGGACGCTCTCGCGGCAGTCGCTGGCGCCGTTCGAGATGACGCAGATCGGCCGGATCGTCCAGGCGATCACCGGCGCCAGGAACACCTCGAACGCCACGCTCACGCTGTCAACGCCGACTTCCGGCGGAGCGTTCACGGCTTTCGCCTCCCTCGTCGACAACGGGACGAACGACCCGGCGACGCTCCTGCCGGGAGCAGCCAGTGCCGCAGGCTCGGCCACGCAGATCGTCCCTTCCGTGGCACGGACAGCCGGCGGAACCGTCTCGGCCCCGGCGTACTACACGAGCGACCTTTTCATCGCGAACCAGGGGAACCAGACGGCCCACTACACCCTCAAGTTTCTGGCGGCGAACACGGCCGACGGCCGGACGGGCCCCGAGCAGAGCTTTACGCTCCTTCCGGGGCAGGCCGACACGTATCGCGACGTCCTCGGAACGGTCTTCGGCCTCTCCTCGAACGCCGACTACGGGGCGCTCCAGATCACCAGTGATGTCCCAGGGCTCGTCGTCGACAGCGTGACGACGACAACGGCGCTCGCCCCCCTGACGGGGCGGTTCGGCCAGAGCGTTCCCGGAATTTCCTCCTCCGGCTGGATCCCGAACGGCGGCACGGGAACGATCCCCGGGATCAGCGAGGACGCCACGGCCAGGACGAACCTCGTCCTCGTCAACGCGACGGAGAGGAGCATCGAGATCGACATCGCCCTCTATGCCGACGACGGCAGCCAGATCGGCTCGACACAGTCGGAGGCCCTGCCGCCGCTCGGAATGACGCAGATGAACCGCGTAATCTTGAACAAGTTCACATCGGCGAGTGTTTCGAACGCCACGCTCGTTCTCTGGACCCCTACGGCCGGCGGGAGCTTCACGGCCTTCGCCTCGCTCGTCAACAACGGCACGGACGACCCGGCCACGATCCTGCCGGAGTGAGAAGCTAGCTGAGCTTCGCGACGAGCTCGATCTCGACCCGCGCGCCGGCCGGGAGCGCGGCGACCTGAACGGTCGACCGCGCCGGGCGGTGCCCGCCGAAGCGCTCTGCATAGACCTCGTTCATCGCCGCGAAGTCCGAAAGGTCGGCGAGGAAGACCGTCGTCTTCACGACGTCCTGAAGCGTCGCCCCGGCGCTCCCGAGAACCGCCTCGAGGTTCTCGAGGACGCGCCCCGTCTGGACGGCGATGTCCCCTGGAACGAGCTTCATGGTGGCCGGGTCGAGCGCGATCTGTCCCGCGGTGAAGAGAAAGCCTCCGGCCACGATCCCCTGGGCGTACGGACCGATGGCTTTCGGAGCGTCGGCGGCAGCGATGGTCTCGAGCTTCATCCTCATTTCTCCGGTCTGTAGACGGCCACGTAGGGAAGGTTGCGGTAGCGCTCGTCGACGTCGAGCCCCCAGCCGACGAGGAACTCGGGACCGACCGTGAAGCCGAGGAAGTCGACGTGGAGATCCTCGTTCTCCTTGAGCCGCTTCTTGAGGAGGGCGGCGATCCGGAGCGAGCGGGGGCGGCGCGAGGAGAGGAGATCGAGGATCCTCCGCAGGGTCAGGCCGGTGTCGATGACGTCCTCGAAGAGCAGGACGTCCTTCCCCTCGATGTCCATCGAGAGGTCGTGGACGAGCTGGATGTTGCCGGAAGAGAGCGTCCCGGCGTACGAGCGGACCTGGATGAAATCGACCGTCACGGGCGTTCGGAGGCGCTTGAGGAGCTCCGACAGGAAGAAGACCGAGCCCTTCAGAACACCGATCGCCCGGATCTCCGCCCCGGCATAGACGGCGTCGATCTCGCCGGCGAGAGAAGCGATGCGCGACACGATCGTCTCCTCGGAAATGAGAACCTGGTCAAGCACAGGGCATAATTCTAGACCGTGGACGTCGCTCTGCGGGATGGCGGCGAGATTCGCGTGGCCTACCAGCGCCTGACGGACAAGTTCCGGACGCTCTGGGTCTTTCAGCAGTTTTTCCAGGGGCTGGCCTCGGTCCTGCCTTCGGGAAGCGTCGCCGGGACCTCGGCGGCTTTCGCTCCGCTCTACGAGCAGATCAAGAAGGTCAAGGAGGGGAGGGCTGTTCAGCCGGCGGCGGAGTTCCTGGCGGAAGTGGAACGGATCGACGTCGCCCTCGACGGCCTCCACACGATGCTCCTCCTCGAGGACCGCAAAGTGCCGCCGCACGTCCTCAGGCAGTACTTCGAGCGGTCGGGGCGGGACGACGACCGCGAGCTGGTCCCGCTCCTGAAGTTCTATTTCTTCGCCCGGCAGCTCCAGCCCGACGACCTCGACAAGGTCGACTTCCTCTTGACCCGCGTCGGGACGCGGCGGCAGCCGGACGGGGGGCTGGAGCTCAAGCCGGCCGCCGAGCTGGCCGAGCTGTGCGGGACTTTCCTGTCGCTGACGGGGCGGGAGGAGGCCGACCCGGCGGAAGTCCGTTCCGTCCTGAGCATTCTGGACGTCCTGCGAAAGGACATCGAGACCTGCGGGCGGTTCGAGGACCTGATCCGCAAGAAGCCGCTGGAGAACATCCGGACGCTGAAGCGCCGGATGGGGAACGTCTTCTACACCGCGGAGGTGCTGCAGTCGCTCCTCGCATCGAACGTCGCGGCGAAGCGCAAGTTCCAGGACCTCTACCGCCAGGAGGAGGATCGGATCCTCGCGGCCTCGAAGCACCTCCTAGAACTCGAGGCGGAGCTGGCCCTCGACCCCCGCTTCCAGTCCGACGAGTTCCAGACGGACTTCCGGCGATTCCGGAGGGAGCGGGACGATTTCGAGAAGCAGTCGAAGCGTCGGGGCGTCCGTCCCCGTGACGTGCGGCGCCTGAAGGAGGCGATTCATCGGATCCTTCTGAGGATCGAGCCGGCCGCGGCCGCCGACTTCGACGCCACCTTCGACTCGACCGGGAGCCAGGTGAAGCCCTCTCGCAAGCCGCGCCCTGAGGCGGCCGGGCCCCCGACGGGACAGGTCGCGCCACCGCCATCCGGGCCGCCTGCCGCCGAAGCGTCGTGGAAGGCCGAGGCCGATCCGCTCACCTCGTCCACGGCCTCGAAGATCCTTCACTCGGCCGATCTGGCCGGGGTCGGTGTCGGCCCGGGACGGGCGTCCGCGAGCGAGGCGCTTCAGGGGCTTCGGCTCGAGCCGTGGGAAGTCCAGGCGGCGCTCGAGCTGGCGCGCCAGGACGAGACTCCCTCCCGACCGGAGGACCCGGTCGGCCGGCTCCTCTTCAATGCCGCGTCGCTCCGTCTCCGGATGGACGAGGAGGCCTGCGACCTCCGGGGCATCGTGGCGCCCGGCGGCAGTGCGTCCCCGGAGCCCGCGCGTCTGGAAGCGGCCGGCGCATGTCTCTCACGGGCGCAGGAGATCGACTGGCTCTTCCGGTCGTCGCTGGCAGAGACCGAGGCGCGCCGTGACACGGAGAGGCACCTGCAGCTGACCCGCTCCCGGTTTCGTCATCTTCGCGCCTACACCGGGCTCTGGCTTCTCCACAATGCCCTGGGGGGATAGGGGTTCACGGGGGAAAGGGAACCCCCCCTTCCCCCGTGCATCGATGTTCTAATTCAAGAAGATGTCCGACGCGACGCCGCCGTCCGAGGTCAGCCTCGCCGAGCAGGTGGCCAACCGCCGCGCCGCGCGC
>JBLMYG010000383.1:0-5193 GCA_050258155.1 Acidithiobacillales bacterium | reverse complement strand
GAGATGGAGGCGGTCCGGCTCGGCCTCTGGGGCCGGCCGTCCGTCCGGCTCGAGGAGTCGGGCGAGGAGGAGGTGGATCTGACGGAAGTGTCGCTGTTCGACCTCCTGACGGTCTTCCGGGACGCGCTCGACCGTCACCGCTCGCTGCATCCGCCCGCGATGCAGATCGAGCACCAGAGATTCTCGATCCGGGAGAAGATGGACGAGATGCTGGCGCGACTCAGGTCGGCCTCCGGGCCCACGCCGCTCACCTCTGTCTTCGCATCCCTCGCGGGCCGGGCCGAGGCGATCGCGGTGTTCCTCGCCGTTCTCGAGCTGCTCCGCCTCCGGATCGTTCGGGCCCTCCAGGCGGAGGAGTTCGGGGAGATCTACCTCGAGGCGACCGGGGAGGCTCTGTCGCTCGACAGTTACCAGGAGGTTTACCGGTAGGTGTCGTCAGAGACCGACGTCGCAGCAGCCGCCGCAGAGAGCGGTCCGCCGGCGAGCCCGGCCGCCGTCGCGCTCGTGGAAGCGCTCCTCTTCGCGTCGGGGAGGCCGGTGGCGCCGCAGAAGCTCGCCGAGGCGGGCGAGCTGCCTCCCGCCGAGGTGGAGGCCGCCCTCGCGGAGATCGCCCGCCGCTGCGACGCCGAGGCTCGCGGCGTCCGGCTCGACCGTGTTGCCGGAGGCGTGCGGCTCGTGGCCCGGAACGAGTTCGACGTGCCGATCCGCCGCCTTCTCGGGATGGACGGCCGGACGAAGCTCCCGATGGCGAGCCTGGAGACGCTCGCCATCGTCGCCTACCGCCAGCCCGTCACGGCACCTGAGATCGCCGAGATCCGGGGCGTGAGCGCGGCCTCCTCCCTCCGCACGCTGCTCGACCGGAAGCTGATCACGACGGCGGGGCGGAAGCCGGTCGTCGGCACACCCTTCCTCTACAAGACGACGAAGGAGTTTCTCGTCCACTTCGGCCTTTCGGAGCTGGCCGACCTGCCGAAGCCCGAGGAGCTGGAGGCCCTTTACGGGAGCGAGACGCCTCCCGGCCCCGACCCGGCACAGGCCGAGCTCTTTCCGGAAGGGAAGGATGCGAGGGGCGATGGCTCTTGAGAGGCTGCAGAAAATCCTCGCCGCGGCAGGGATCGCCTCGCGCCGCGCAGCAGAGAAGCTGATCCTCGAGGGGCGCGTCACCGTGAATGGACAGGTCGTCACGGTGCTCGGTACGAAGGCCGACCTCGCGTCGGACCACGTGAAGGTGGACGGGAAGCTCGTCCGCCTCCCGTCCGTCCACCGGTACGTCCTCCTCAACAAGCCGCGGGGCCTCGTCGTCACGCGCGACGATCCGGCCGGGCGCCCGACGATCTTCGGGCTCCTCGGCGGCCGCGTCCCGGGGCGCCTCGTTCCCGTGGGACGCCTCGACACGGAATCGGAGGGCCTTCTTCTGCTGACCGACGACGGAGCCCTCGTCCAGAAGCTGACGCATCCGTCAGGGGGCTGTCGGAAAGAGTACGAGGTGAAGGTCTCGGGAATCCCGACGCCGGCCCGGCTCGACCGCCTCCGCCGGGGGATCCGGCTCGACGACGGCGTGACGACGGCGCCTGCGGCCGTCGAGCTGATCGAGACGACGCCGGAGAAGGATGGCATCGGAGGGAACGCCTGGCTGAGGGTGACACTCGGCGAAGGGCGCTCACGGCAGATCCGCCGGATGTTCGCGGCGGTGGGGCACCCCGTCTCGAAGCTCCGCCGGATTGCAATCGGTCCGGTCCGCGACCGCTCCCTCCGCGTGGGCGTGTTCCGGGACCTCTCACCGGGCGAGGTCGCGGCCCTTCGGGCGATCCCGCCCGCCAGGCGGCCTGTTCCGCGCCGGAACGCGAGCGGAAGAGGCCGATGAAGACGGCGCCGGCCCGCCCGTCGCCGCGAGCCTGCATCGGTACGCTTGCGCCCTACGTTCCCGGCCGCCCCATCGAGGAGGTCGAAGCCGAGTACGGCATCCGCGGCGCCGTCAAGCTCGCGTCGAACGAGAACCCGCTCGGCCCATCCCCGATGGCGCTCGACGCGGCGCGGCGTGCGCTCGCCGACGTGAACCGCTACCCGGACGGGTCGGGGACGCTCCTGAAACGGGCCATCTCCGCTCGCACGGGCGTTCCGGAGCACCAGATCGTTCTCGGTGCCGGGGGCTCGGAGCTGATCGACATCGCCGTCCGGACGTACGTGGAGCCGGGTGACGAGGTCGTCGTCCCGCAGGGGATCTTCCGGATGTTCCCCGTCGCGACCCATCGGGCGGGAGGAACACCCGTCGAAGTCGGCTCGAGCTTCGCCGGGCTGAAGCCCGATCTTCCGGCGCTCCTCCGGCGGATCGGGGAGAGGACGAAGATCGTCGCCCTCGCGAACCCGAACAACCCGACCGGGTCGTACGTCCCGCGGGAGGAGCTGGAGCCGTTTCTCGCGGCGGTGCCGCCCCACGTCCTGGTCTTCCTCGACGAAGCCTACTTCGAGTTTGCCGAGGACGTCGTCCCTGACTACCCGAACGGCCTCGACTACCTCGCGCGAGGAGTCCCCATCGTCATCCTCCGGACCTTCTCCAAGATCGTCGGCCTGGCGGGCCTCCGGATCGGCTACGGCTTCGCCCCGAAGGATGTCGCCGAGGCTCTCGAGAAGGTCCGGGAGCCTTTCAACACGTCCAGCGTCGCACAGGCCGCCGCCATCGCGTCGCTCTCCGACGACGAGCACCGGTTCCGGACGCGCGCTCTCGTCCTCGAGGAAAGGGCCTTCCTCTTCGACCAACTCCTCCTCCGCGGCCTCTCTCCCTGGCCCTCCGTCGCGAACTTCCTCCTCGTCGAGACCCCGGTGCTCTTCGAGCCGCTCGAGGCGGAGTTCGCGCGCCGGGGAGTGATCCTCCGGCCGATGGCCGGTTGGGGCTTTCCGCGCGCCTTCCGCGTGTCGATCGGGACGCATCAGGAGAATGTCCGCTTCCTCGCCGCCCTCGACGAGATCCGGGACGCCGGTCTCCTCGGTGCGCCCGGAGGGACGCGGTGATCGTCGCGATCGACGGTCCCTCCGGCGTGGGGAAGTCGACCGTCGGAAAGGCGCTCGCGGCCCGCCTGTCTCTCGCATACCTCGACACGGGCGCGATGTACCGCGCCGTGGGCCTCGCCGCGCGACGGCAGGGGGTGAAGCTCCCGATCTCCGACCCGGCCGCCGTCGTCGCCATCGCCGACCGGGTGACGGTTTCCGTGACGGGGAGCGTGGAAAGCGCGCGGACATTTCTCGACGGGGAGGACGTCTCGAGGGAGATACGGACGCCGGAGATCTCGATGTACGCGTCGGCCGTCTCGGCCGTCCCGGGGGTCCGGCGGCGGCTCGTCGGGATGCAGCGCGAGCTGGCGCTGACGTCGGGCGGGGTTCTCGAGGGACGCGACATCGGGACGAAGGTCGTGCCGGAGACGAGGCACAAGTTCTTCCTGACGGCCCGCCCGGAGGTCCGGGCGCGCCGGCGCGCGGTGGAGCTCGCCGCCCGGGGGAGCCCGGAGCCGTTCGAAAAGGTTCTGGCGGAGATGGAGGCGCGTGACCGGGCGGACGCCACCCGAGAGGACTCGCCCCTCACGCACGACGCGAGCTACGTGGTCATCGATACGTCGGATCTGAGTGTGGACGAGGTCGTCGAAGCCCTGCTCCATCAGGTCCGCTCCGCGAGCGGTTGACCGGTCTCCCGGCAGCCGCTAACATGCCCGATTCGGGACGGGCTAATTCTTTGTCCATTTGCGACTTAGTCCGCGCCGGAATCGACCAAGCGGAGGAGCTTTTTTCATGTCACCCATCGACCCAAAGGAGACCGCCGGGGCGAAGCCCGAGGAACCCGCCGAGAGCGGCGAGTTCGCCCGGATGCTCGCGGAGAGCGAGCGCTCGCTCAAGGAGGGCGAGTTGATTCGCGGCCGGGTCGTGCAGGTGACGAACGACGAAATCCTCGTCGACATCGGCTACAAGTCGGAGGGGATGATCCCGCGGCACGAATTCTCCGGCCCGGGGGCCGGCAAGCTGCCGCAGCCGGGCGACGAGATCGAGGCGATCCTCGAGCGGACCGAAAGCTCCTCCGGCTACGTCGTCCTCTCCCACGAACGGGCCCGCCGGAATCGCGCGTGGGACGCGGTCGAAGAGGCTTTCAGGACCGGCGCCGTCGTGAAGGGGCGCGTCCTCGAGCGTGTGAAGGGTGGTCTCGCGGTGGACATCGGCGTCCGGGCGTTCCTTCCCGGCTCGATCGCCGACTCGCGGCCCCTGAAGAATCTCGACGTACTCAAGGGACGCGAGCTGGAGTTTCGAGTCGTCGGGCTCGACCGGAAGCGGGGGAACATCGTCCTTTCCCGCAAGGCGATCCTCGACGAGATCGCCGATGCGAGGCGTCGAGAGGCACAGGAAGCGCTCGCTGACGGCCGCACCCTGCGGGGGGTGGTCAAGAACATCACGGATTACGGCGCCTTCGTCGACCTGGGCGGGATCGACGGCCTTCTCCACGTCACGGACATGTCGTGGGGGCGCGTGGGTCATCCGTCCGAGGTCGTCAAGGTCGGCCAGTCGGTCGAGGTGAGGGTCCTGAAGTTCGACGCCGAGACCGGTCGCATATCGCTCGGCATGAAGCAGTTGAAACCCGACCCGTGGCACGACCTTCCGGCTCACTACCCGGTCGGGGCCCGGGTGCGTGGAAAGGTCGTGTCCCTGACCGACTACGGTGCTTTCGTGGAGCTGGAGGAGGGGGTCGAAGGGTTGATCCACGTCAGCGAGATGTCGTGGACGAAGCGGATCAAGAATCCCTCCAAGATCCTGAAGGTCGGCGACACCGTGGAAGCGGTCATTGCCGACGTGAACGCCGAAACGCGCAGGCTCTCTCTCTCCCTCCGCGCCACCGAACCCAACCCGTGGGAGCAGCTTGCCGAGAAGTACCGGATCGGCGACCGGATCACCGGGACGGTCCGGAATCTGACCGACTTCGGGGCCTTCGTGGAGATCGAGGACGGCATCGACGGACTCGTGCACGTCTCGGACATGTCGTGGGGACGGCGGGTGAAGCACCCGTCCGAGGTGCTGAAGAAGGGAGAGCAGATACAGGCGATCCTGACGGCGATCGATGTCGAGAACCGGCGGATCAGCCTCTCCATCAAGGAATTCCGACCCAACGAGTGGGAGCAGTTCGCGGCCGCGCACCAGCCCGGCGACATCCTCGAAGGC
>JBLMYG010000382.1:0-5784 GCA_050258155.1 Acidithiobacillales bacterium | reverse complement strand
TCGGCGCCGACTTCGTCGTCCACTCGCTGACGAAGTTCATCAACGGGCACTCCACCTCGGTGGCGGGCGCCGTCCTCGGCCCCTTCCGCTTCATGAGGCACGGGCTCTTCGACTGGTACAGGGACCTCGGCTCGACCCCCTCCCCTTTCGACTCCTGGCTGAACTCGGCGTCGGTCCAGAGCCTTGCCGTCCGGCAGGAGGCCGAGAGCGCCTCCGCCGCGCGGATCGCGGCCTTCCTCCGCCGCCACCCGAAGGTCGAAAGCGTGGCCTACCCGGGCTTCCCGGACTTCCCCCAGGGGGAGATCGTGAAGAAGCAGATGCGGACAGGCGGCTCGCTCATCAGCTTCGAGGTGAAGGGAGGCGCCCCCGTCGGAGAGCGGCTGATGAATTACTTCGCCCGGAAGGAGACCCCGATGGAGCTGGCCGTCAGCCTCGGGGCGACGATCAGCTACATCCAGCACCCCTACTCGATGACGCACGCGGTCGTCCCCGAGGCCGACCGCGTCGCGCGCGGCATCACCCCGGGCCTCATCCGGATGTCGGTCGGCCTCGAGGGGCCCGACATCCTCATCGAGCACCTCGACCGGGGCCTGAGCCTGCCGGAATGATCGAACCCCGGATCCGGATCGCCGTCTCGGCCGAGGAGGTCGAGACGGCCCGGGCCCTCTTGCGCGAGTACCAGGAAGGGCTGGGTATCAGCCTCTGCTTCCAGAACTTCGACGAGGAGGTCGCGACCCTGCCCGGCGCCTACGCGCCGCCAGAGGGGCGGCTCCTCCTCGCCTGGGTCGGCGGCGAGGCCGCGGGGTGCGTGGCCCTCCGGAGGATCGGCGAGGGAATTGCCGAAATGAAGCGCCTCTACGTCAGGCCCGTCTGTCGTGGAACGGGCCTCGGCCGGAGGCTCACCGTGGCGCTTCTCGAGGAGGCCAGGTCGATCGGATACCACGCAATCCGCCTCGACACCCTTCCGACGATGAGGGAGGCCCAGGCCCTTTACGTCTCTCTCGGCTTCAACGACATCGCCCCCTACAACGAACACCCCGTGGAGGGGACGCGGTTCATGGAGAAACGCCTCTAGGCGGGGCAGAACCTATTTCCCCCGGGCGTCGTAATCTGGGCTCGGGGATGGGTATGTCGAAAAAGAAGAAGCTGACGCTGATCATCGGGGGGGGGCTGGCGGTCGTTCTCGCCGTCGGGGGGGCCCTCTCTTCCCGGAACAAGGGACTCACCCGCGTCATCACCGCCCCCGTCAAGGAGCAGGACCTCGTCGGGAAGGTGATCGCCAACGGGAAGATCCAGGCCGAGAACAAGGTCGAGCTCTCGGCGCTGGTCCAGGGCCAGATCACGAACCTCGTCGTCCAGGAAGGCGACCGGGTGAAGAAGGGGGACTTCCTCCTCCAGATCGACAGGAACCGGGCAGCGGCCGAGGAGGCCAGCTCTGCCGCCGCGGTGAAGGCCGCGCTGGCGGACCGGGACTCGGCCAAGGCGACGATGGTCCAGGCGCAGCACGACTACGACCGGACCGTCAGCAACTTCAAGGCCCACATCACCTCCGAGGCCGACCTCCAGAAGGCCCAGGCGACACTCGACTCGGCCCGCTCCACGTATGACGGGCTCGTGAACAGGGTCGACCAGATGCGCGAGACGATGAACGCCTACCGCGATACATTGTCCAAGACCACCGTCCGGGCGCCGATCGACGGCATCGTGACGACTCTCCGGATCAAGGCGGGCGAGGTGAGCGTCATCGGAACGATGAACAACCCCGGGACGCAGCTGATGACGATCTCGGACATGTCGACCGTCCTCGCCGTCCTGATGGTGGACGAGACCGACACCCCCTCGGTCCACGTGGGACAGAAGGCGCTCCTCACGATCGACGCCTACCAGGGGCGGACCTTCGACGGGCTCGTCACCGAGGTGGGACACTCGCCGATCCTGAAGGACGACCCCGACCTGGAGGGGCTGACGACGACCTCCGACGCCATCAACTTCAAGGTGAAGGTGAAGCTCCTCGATCCGCCGAAGGGAATCCGCCCCGGCTTTTCCGTCAGTGCCGATGTCATCACGGGGTCGAGGACGCACGTCCCGGCGGTGCCGCTCGCGGCCATCGTCGTCCGCGACTCCCCGAAAGGGGAAAGGACCGCCTCGGGGCGGCTCAAGACCGAAGACGGCGTCTACACGCTGAAGGACGGTAAGGCCGTCTTCGTTCCGGTCCGGACGGGGCTGGCCGGAGAGCTGATGGTCGAGGTGCTGGAGGGCCTTCGCCCCGGCCAGGAGATCGTCACGGGGCCCTTCAAGGCGCTCCGGACGATCAAGGACGGAGACAAGGTCATCGTCGCCACCGAGAAGGAGCGAAAGGCCCTGGAGGCGCAGGGCACCGGGACGTCATGATGCGCGGGGCCCCCGCCCGCTTCGCGGGCTTGACGCCGGGCCCCGCGACCCCCCCGGCCGGCCATCGTCTTTATGCCGGTCGGTGAGCTCGTCTCCGTCGCCCTCGGTGCCCTCCGGCTGAACAAGCTCCGGTCGGGGCTCACCCTGCTCGGCGTGATCATCGGCGTGATGACCGTCGTCTCGGTCCTCTCCATCATCAGCGGCCTGAACGACTACGTGACGACCAAGGTCGTCAACCTGAACCCGGACGTCCTCGTCTTCACGAAGTACGGGATCATCCGCAACCGGGCCGAGTTCATCCTGGCCCGGAAGAGAAAGGCGATCACGATGCGGGACCTCCGCGTCGTCGCAGAGCAGTGCCGCTCGTGCGGAGAGGTCGGCGCACAGGCGCAGCAGACGGCCTCCGTGCACGTGGGGCGGCACAAGCTCGAGGGCGTCCAGGTCACGGGCTACTCCGCCAACGCAGCCAGCCTCCTCAACGTCGACCTCGAGGGGGGGCGCTTCTTCTCTCCCTCGGAGGAGCAGCACGCTGCGCCCGTGGCCGTCATCGGCTACGACGTGAAAGACCAGCTCTTCCCGACGCTCGACCCGATCGGAAAGGTCGTCTCCGTGAACGGCTACCCGCTCCGCGTCATCGGCCTCCAGACTCGCCTCGGGAAGGTGCTGGGCCAGAACAAAGACAACGTCATCTTCGTTCCGATCACGTTCCTCCAGAAGGTGATGACCTCCGACGACGGGATCGCGGTGCTCGTCCGCCCCTCCGCCGGGATGAAGGGGCTGGCCGAGACCGAGGACGAGGTCCGGACGATCCTCCGCTCGCTCCGGAAGACGACGTTCCGAGCGGACGACCCGTTCGGCGTCGTCGGCTCCGAGGCGATCCAGGCGCTCTGGCGCTCGATCTCGGCCGGCGCGTTCGCCCTGATGCTCCTCATCTCGGGGATCTCGCTCGTCGTGGGGGCGATCGTCATCGCCAACATCATGTTCGTGTCGGTCGTGGAGCGGACGACGGAGATCGGAGTCCGACGCGCGCTCGGGGCCAGGAGACGCGACATCCGGCGCCAGTTCCTCTTCGAGTCGGCCCTCCTTTCCGCCGCGGGCGGGGCGGTCGGCGTCGCCGGCGGGGCGCTCGTGGCCCTGGTCGTCAGCCGGATCTTCCCTGCCCAGGTCCGCCTCAGCTTCGTCGTGCTCGGCCTCGGGGTCGCGACGCTGACCGGCCTCCTCGCCGGGATCGCCCCCTCGGCCGCCGCTGCAAACCTGCCGCCCGTGGAGGCGATCCGGCATGAGTAGGCCCCGGCCGTGAGCCCCCTCCTCGTCTCCTTCCGGCGCGGCTTCGTCGGGAACATCCTCTTCGCGCTCACCGCCCTGAAAGAGCACAAGCTCCGGTCGGGCCTGACGATCCTCGGGATCGTCGTGGGCGTCATGACGGTCATCGCGATGGTGGCGATCGTGACCGGGTTCAACAACAACGTCATCGGGAACCTGCAGGCCTTCGGCGCCAACCGGATCGAGTTCCAGAAGTACGAGGACCGGTTCGGGCCCGGCGGGCCGACCACGGACGAGGAGCGGATGCGAAAGAACCTGACGGTCGAGGACGCCGAGGCCCTTCGGGTCGCGTTCGGCGACGAGGCCACGGTCTCCTCGCTCTGCGGGTACTTCGACGCGGAGGTCCACGTCAAGAACGGCAGCCTCGACGCCAACAACCCCTACGTCCTCGGGGCGGACGAGTTCTACCCCACCGGCACGGCATACAACATCGGGCATGGGCGGTTCTTCACGGCGCAGGAGGTCGCCCACAGCGCGCCGATCGTGGTGCTCGGCGCCGAGGTGCAGGAGGCGATCTTCCCGAGGGAGGATCCGGTGGGAAAGGACGTGACCGTCAACGGCATGCGCTACCGCGTCGTGGGCGTGCTGGAGAAGAAGGGGGCCCAGTTCGGGTGGTCCCCGGACAACAAGGTGCTCCTCCCGTACGGCACCTTCGTGAAGCAGTTCGGCTTCCGGGTCCGGAAGGACGGCGTCAGCTTGAACGTCGTGCCGGCCAGAGCCGAGGACCTCGACAAGGTCATCGACAAGGCGACGGAAGTCCTCCGCGCGCGGCGGCGGGTCCCCTTCAACAAGAAGAACGATTTCGCGACGGCCACGCCCGACCAGCTCATCTCGCAGTTCCGCGCGATCACGGGAGGAGTGACCGGAGCCATGATCTTCATCGCGCTCATCTCCCTCGTCATCGGCGGGGTCGGCGTGATGAACATCATGCTCGTCTCGGTCACGCAGCGGACCCGGGAGATCGGCGTCCGGAAGGCGGTCGGCGCGCTCCGGCGCGACATCGTCGGCCAGTTTCTCGTGGAGGCCGTGACCCTTTCGTCCGTCGGCGGCATCGTGGGCGTGGCTCTCGGCGTGGGAATCGCGGTCCTCGTCCGGAAGGTCTTCCCGTCTCTCCCCACCTCGACGCCGCTCTGGTCTCTCCTCCTCGGCCTCGTCGTCTCGATGGGCGTCGGGATCTTCTTCGGCGCCTACCCGGCCGTGAAGGCCTCCCGCCTCGACCCGATCGAATCGCTCCGGTACGAGTGAGCGCCTAGTACGGCATCTCCTCGTCGTCCAGGCCGAAGTAGTGGCCCAGCTCGTGGACGACGGTGTCCTTGATCTCCCGGACGGCTTCGCGATTGTTCTTCGTGTTCCTGAGGATCGGGCCCCGGAAGACGACGATCTCGGGAGGGAGGCCGGGGAGGTCGCCGAGGCTCATCTCGGTCCTCATCGGGCCGCGGTAGATCCCGAACAGCTCCTCGTCCTCGGGAGTGTCCGTCAGCTCGTAGTCCTCGTCCGTCGGCTCCTCCTCGACGGTGATGGCGACGTTCTCCAGGCGTCGCCGGAACTCCTCCGGCAGCTCCTCGATCGCTTCCTCCACGAGCTTCTCGAATTCGGACATCGTCAGGCGGGGCGGGCGGCCGGCCCGGCGCTTCATCATCAAGGTGTCCCGAAGAGCCGCCGGAAGTTGGCCGTCGTGGCGGCCGCCACCGTCTCCGGCATCGTCCCCTTCAGCCGGGCGAGGACCGAGGCCGTCTTCGGCAGATAGGCCGGCTCGTTCGGCTTTCCGCGGTGCGGGACGGGAGCGAGATAAGGGGCGTCGGTCTCGATGAGCATGGCCGAAAGCGGCAGGGCGTCGGCTGCTGCGCGAACGTTGTCTGCGCCGCGGAAGGTCAGCATTCCCGAGAACGACACGAGATACCCGAGGGCGATCGCCCTCCTCCCCGTCTTCGCGTCGGCCGCGAACGAGTGGAGGACGCCCCGAAATGCGCCCGGCCCGCCGGGGTACTCGGCTTCGAGGATCGGAAGGAGTGTCCCCTCGGACTCCCTGTTGTGAAGGAGGACGGGAAGGCCCCTCTCCCGGGCGAAGCG
>JBLMYG010000381.1:0-10425 GCA_050258155.1 Acidithiobacillales bacterium | reverse complement strand
CAGATCCGCTCCACGATGGCCTCGGTCGACCGGATCGCCCAGAGCATCGAGAAGGGGACGACGACCGGCCAGGGGATCGTGCCGGCGCTCCTCTCCGATCCGGAGGGGAAGAGGAAGTTCTTCGCCATGGTCGATGCGGTCAAGACGACGGCCGACGGGCTCGCAGCCTTCTCGAAGGACCTCTCCTCCGGCAACGGAGCCCTGCCACGCCTCGTCCGGGACGACGAGTTCTCGCGGGAGTTCCTCTCCGACCTCCGGAGGTTCGCCGCCCACCTCGCCAACGTCGCGGCGAAGCTCGACTCCACGGAGGGGACCGCGGGGAAGCTGATCGCCGACCCCTCCGTCTACGACGCCATCGACGACATCCTCGTCGGCGTGAACGAGTCGAAGCTCCTGAGGTGGCTCATCCGGGACCGCCAGAAGGCGGGGATCGAGAAGCGGTATCACGACACGAGGTCGGCCGAAGGCAAGGATCCCCCGCACCCGGCCCCGACGCCTCTGGCAGATCAGCCCCCCGCCACGCCGCCTCCCGGTCCGACGCCGGTCCACTGACGAAGATGAACACCCTCGTGGCCGGCGGTGCCGGCCTGCTCGGCGCGGCCGTCGCGAAGGGCCTCCTCGCCGAGGGGACCGACGTCATCGTGGCCGACGACTTCGGCGAGGAGGGCGACGGCAGGACGGTCAAGGAGTGGCGGCTGCAGCGCCTCGGTGCGGACCCGCGCCTCGCGGTCGAGCGCGTCGACCTGGCCGATGCGCCGGCGCTCGCGGACCTCTTCGGCCGGCGCCGCCCTGCAGCGGTCGTGAACGCCGCTCTCTTCGACCCGGCGGGCCCCGGGGCGGGGCCGCTGATGTTCGCCGCCCGCTCGGCGGGGACGGGCCTTTTCGTCCACCTTTCCGACGGCGCGCTCTACGCCCCCGGCCCCGAGCCCGAGCGTCCCGCGCGGGAGGACGAGCCGCTCGACGCTGCTGGCGAGGTTGGGCTCGCGGCGAAGCTCGAGGAGGAGCGTCTCCTGGCGGAGCTCGGCCTTCCTTTCGTCGCGCTCCGGGTCTTCGAGGTCCTCGGGCCGATGTTCCCGCCCCGCCGTTTTCCCGTCGTGCCGCTGGAGGCGATCCTCGCCGGCGAGGAGGTCCTCTACGAGGAGTCGGGCTGGCGCGACGTCGTCCATATCGACGACGCCGTCCGCGGGGTCCTCCTTTCGCTCCGGCGCCGCCCGATCGGGAAGGCCGTCAACCTCGGTGGAGGTCTCCTCGTCAACCCGCGGACGCTCCTCGCACTCCTCGCCCGGGAGGCGGGGCGGGAGCTCAGGATCCGCGTGACGCCGCCTCCGGGATCTCTTCGCCCCCGCCGCCCGGCGAATCTCGAGCGGGCGCGCACCGAGCTCGGCTGGGCACCGGCCTTCACCGTGGGAGGGATCGTCGATTCGCTCGTCTCCGCGCGCTTCGGGAGAGGCGCCGGCCGGCGTCGCCCGGCCGGCGCCGCCCCGGCGAGGGAGCCGGCCGCGCGGGTCCGGGAACAGGCCCGCGCCGTCTCCCGGCGCGAACTCTTCGGCCTCTTCCGGCGGCCGTTCCGCGGTCCGGGACGGTAAACTCCGCGCGACGCCGCATTCCGCGGGCAGAGGAGCCGCCAGATCCCATGAACATCTGCATGGTCGGTACGGGCTACGTGGGCCTCGTCACCGCCGCCTGTCTCGCTGACTTCGGCATGGACGTGACGTGCGTCGACAAGGACGAGGCCAAGATCGCCCTCCTCAGGAAGGGGATCTCCCCCATTTACGAGCCGGGACTCGAGGAGATCATCCACAAAAACGAGAAGGCCCGCCGCCTCCGCTACACGACCGAGATCGCCGCCTCCGTCGAGCGGGCTCTCGTCATCTTCATCGCGGTCGGGACGCCGCAGAGCGAGGACGGGTCTCCCGACCTGTCGTTCATCTTCGAGGTCGCCGAGTCGATCGCCTCCCATATGAACGGCTACAAGGTCGTCGTCACCAAGTCGACCGTGCCGACCGGGACCGGAGCGCAGATCGAGGAGATCCTCCGGAAGAATCCGCGCGGCCACAAGTTCTCGGTCGTCTCGAACCCGGAGTTCCTCCGCGAGGGGTCGGCCATCGAGGACTTCATGCGGCCGGACCGCGTCGTGATCGGCTCGCGCGACGAGCAGGCCATCGCCATCGTCAAGGACGTCTACTCGCCGCTCCAGGTCGCGGGCGTCCCGTTCGTCGTGACCGACGTCGAGTCGGCCGAGCTGATCAAGTACGCCTCCAACGGCTTCCTCGCCCTGAAGATCACCTTCATCAACGAGATCGCCGCCATGTGCGAGCGGATGGGAGCCGACGTGAAGGACGTGGCGCGCGGCATGGGCCTCGACAAGCGGATCGCGCCGGCGTTCCTCCTCCCCGGCCCCGGCTACGGTGGCTCCTGTTTCCCGAAGGACTCGGCCGCCGTCGTCGACCTCGCCCGGAAGACCGGATACCGGTTCCGGATCATGGAGACCGTCCTCGCCGTGAACGACGAGGTCAAGGGCCGGATGGTCGAGAAGGTCGAGAAGGTCTGCGGGGATGTCCGGGGGAAGCGGGTGGCCGTCCTCGGCATCGCCTTCAAGCCGGAGACCGACGACATCCGCGAGAGCTCCAGCCTCCGCCTCATCCGGGACCTGACGTCCCGCGGCGCGTCCGTCGTCGCTTACGACCCCGCGGCGATGGAGAACGCGCGGCGGGAGATGCCGGGTCTCGAGCTCGCCGACGAGGTCTACGACTGCGTGAGGGGCGCGGACGCGCTCGTGCTCGCGACCGACTGGAACCAGTTCCGGAAGCTCGACCTTCCGCGGCTCGAAGCGACGATGAAGGCGAAGAACTTCGTCGACCTCAGGAACCTCTACGAGCCGGCCGGGATGCGAAAGCTCGGCTGGAACTACGTGGGCGTCGGGCGCGGATGAGAATCGTCGTCACCGGCGTGGCCGGGTTCCTCGGGAGCCACCTCGCGGACCGGCTCCTCGCGGACGGGCACGACGTCGTCGGACTCGACAACCTGATCACGGGGCACGAGCGGAACATTGCGCACCTGGCCGGGAACCGGAAGTTCCGCTTCGTCTTCCACAACGTGACCGAGTACATCTACCTCGACGGCCCCGTCGAGGCGATCCTCCATTTCGCGTCGCCCGCCTCCCCCATCGACTACCTCCAGATCCCGATCCAGACGCTGAAGGTCGGGTCGCTGGGGACGCACAACGCCCTCGGCGTGGCGCTCGCCAAGAAGGCGCGGTTCCTCCTCGCGTCGACCTCCGAGGTCTATGGCGACCCGCTCGTCCACCCGCAGCCGGAGAGCTACTGGGGAAACGTCAACCCGGTCGGCCCCCGCGGCTGCTACGACGAGGCGAAGCGGTTCGCCGAGGCGATCACGATCGCCTACCGCGACATCCACGGAATCGACACCCGCATCGCGAGGATCTTCAACACGTACGGCCCGCGGATGCGCGCAAACGACGGCCGCGTCGTCCCGTCGCTCATCTCGCAGGCGCTGAAGGGCGAGCCGCTCACCGTCTTCGGCGACGGCTCGCAGACCCGGTCCTTCTGCTACGTCTCGGACCTGATCGACGGCGTCGCCCGGCTCCTCTACTCCGGCGTCCGGGAACCGGTGAACGTCGGGAATCCGGACGAGATGACCGTGCTCGAGTTCGCCGAGACGATCCGGCGATTGACCAGAACCTCCGCCCCGATCGTCCACCGGCCCCTCCCGGTGGACGATCCGAAGCAGCGGCGTCCCGACATATCCTTCGCGAGAAGGGCTCTCGGCTGGGAGCCGAAAGTGCCGCTCGACGAGGGCCTGAGGGAAACGATCGCTTACTTCAAAGGCCTAGAGGTCGCCTAGCCGTCGGGGGTCCGGGGGCGCTCCGAAGGCAAGCCCCCGGCGAGCCGATTTCCTGTTTCAGGTCGCTCGGCTGAGCGACGGTCTCCCGCGCCGATTCGGGTTCTACCGGTTCCCGCGCTGGACCATCAGCTCCAGGTCCTCGCGGAGGCTCTGCAGGTCCTCCTCGTGCTCGACCTCCTGCTCGAGGATGGTCAGCGCCATGTTGTACGTCACCATGTCCTTGTCCTTCGTGGTGTCCATCAGCCCCTTGTAGGCGCTGATCGCGCACTGCTCGCCGGCGATGTTCTGGTCGAGCAGGACGGCGACGTACGGATCGGCGGGGGCGTCGTAGGCGCAGGGGCTCAGGGTGAACCATTCCTTCGGCGACAGGACCGGCGTCCCGCCGAGCTGGATGATCCGGTTCGACACGAGGACCGCGTGGTTCAGCTCCTCGGTCGCATGGAGGTTCAGCTCGGCCGCCACGGCGTCCTTCATCGGCCCCTTGATGACCTTGGCGCCCAGCCAGTACTGGTAGTACGCCAGCCATTCGCTGGCGTAGGCCTGGTTCAAGAGCTTGAGAAGCTGCTCGACGTCGATTCCGACGATCTCCCGGCCCCTGGTTCCCATCTCTTCTCCTTCCGGACCGGCGAAGCGGTGCTTGATTTCCTGCCCAGAATACGCCGGGGGAAGGGAACACGGGAGAATTAGAATCCTTTCGGCAATCTCCCTATGTCCCTCACGGCGGGCGACCGCGTCGGTTCATACGAGATCCTCGGATTGCTCGGGGCCGGAGGCATGGGGGAGGTCTGGAAGGCCCGCGACACACGGCTGGGACGGGAGGTCGCCATCAAGGCGCTGCCCGTGGATCTTCTCGAGAACGACGAGCGAAAGGCCCGGTTCCAGAGGGAGGCCCGTGCGCTGGCGAGCCTGAACCACCCCGGGATCGCCGCCATCTACTCCTTCGAAGACATTCCCGGTTCCCCCGCCTCTTCTCGTCGTGATCTCCTGGTGATGGAGCTGGTCGACGGGGAATCCCTCGACGCGAGGATTTCCCGGGGACCTCTTCCTCTGGACGAGATCGTTTCCATCGCCGGCCAGATCGCCGGGGCGCTCGCGGCGGCCCACGAGAACGGCGTCGTCCACCGCGATCTGAAGCCGGCCAACGTGATGGTCACCGCTGAGGGACGGGTGAAGGTGCTCGATTTCGGTCTCGCGAAGGTTCGCACCCCTTCGTCGGCTCCCGCCCAGACGGAGGCCGTGACCGAGGCGCTCACTCAGGCCGGGCAGATCTTCGGAACGGTCCCCTACATGGCGCCCGAGCAGCTCCGGGGCGAGGGCGTGGATGCCCGGGCCGATATCTTCTCCTTTGGAGCGGTTCTCTACGAGATGGCCACAGGGCGACGCCCCTTCGGCGGAACCTCGGCGGCCGATGTCGTATCCGCCATCCTGAAGGAGAGCCCGCCTCCGCTGGACGCGCTGCGGCCCGACCTGCCGCCAGCCTGTGTACGCCTCGTCCATCGCTGTCTCGAGAAGGACCCGCGTCGCCGTCTCCAGTCGGCCGTCGACCTCGCCCACGAGCTGCACGACATTGACGAGGAGATAAGGACCGGAGCCAGGCGCGCCCTGGCGGGATCGGCCGCGTCGATGCCCGCGACGGCGGTTCCGGCGCCTCCTCGCTCCCGAGGGAGAGGGCTCCGGCTGGCCGCCGCGGCCGTTGCCGCCGCCCTCGTCGCCCTTGCCGCGTTTCTCCTCATTCCGCGCCTCAGGAGACCAGGGACGGAAGCGCCCGGCCCGGCCCCCCTCAAGGCGCTCGCGGTCCTACCGTTCGACAACCTCATGCACGACGCCTCGCAGGACTACTTCGTGGACGGCATGCACGAGGCCCTCATCGCGGAGATCGCCAAGCTGGGGGTCCTCCGCGTCACGTCGCGGACCTCGGTCATGCAATACCGGAGCGAGAAGAAGCCGCTGAAGGAGATCGCGAGGGAGCTGGGCGTCGACGCCGTCATCGAGGGCTCGGTCCTCCGGGAGGGGAACCGGGTCCGGATCACCGCCCAGCTGATCCGGGGTGCCACGGACGAGCACATCTGGGCCGAGAGCTACGACCGCGATCTTCAGGACGTCCTGCGGCTCCTGTCCGACGTCTCGCGCTCAATCGCCGCGGAGGTCCGGCTGAAGGTCGCCGAAGGGCGCGGGCCGACGCCGCCTCCGGAGGTATACCCGCCGCCGAAGCTGCGCCCCGAGGCCTGGGAGGCGTACCTCAGGGGACGGCAGATTCTCTTCGGCCTCACCGGAGTCTCGAAGGAAGAGTTCCTGAAGGCCCGCGCGGAGTACCACCGGGCCGTCGACCTCGACCCCGGATTCGCCCGGGGCTGGAGCGGCGTGGCGACGGCGAACCTCTTCCTCGGCTTCTTCCGCCAGGCTCCTTCCGCCGAGGTGATTCCCATAGCCCGGGAGGCGGCCTTGAAGGCTCTCTCCCTGGACGAAAACCTCGGAGAAGCCCACGGCATCCTCGGAACGATCGAGCTTTACTACGACTGGAACTTCCCGTCGGCCAGCGAGCGGCTCCAGCGTGCCGTCGCTCTCGACCCGCACAACTTCACGACGCGGCATGCATGGGCCGATTACCTGATGGTGACGGGGCGCTTCGAGGAGAGCCTGGAGCAGGTGAAGATCGGCCGCAGCGACAACCCGACGTCTCCTCTCGCACAGGCCGTCGTCCTGTTTCACACCATGGCGACGCATCGCTTCGACGAGGTGATCTCCGAGGCGCGCCGCGTGACCGCAACCTTTCCGAAGGCCCGGATGGTCCACGGCCTTCTGGGCGACGCGCTCTGGAGGACGGGGAAGTACGAAGATGCCATCGCCGAATACAAGCTCCAGGCCGGTCCCGACGACGAGGGCGTCCGGCTCCTCGAGGCCGAGCTTCACCGCGCCGGTCCCAAGGCGGCGTTGAAAGCCTATGCCGATTTCTTCGTCGCCAAAGCGGAGAGCCGCCACCCGAGTCCGCTCGGCGTCGCAAGCGTGTGCGCCGACGCCGGTGAGACCGACCTCGCATTCAAGTGGCTCGAGAAGGCGTACTACGAGCGCTCGCCGCAGCTCCTTCACGTCGTGGCCGCGACGGAATTCGACGGCCTCCGGGACGATCCCCGCTACAAGGACCTCCTGCGCCGCATCGGCATCCCGATGGCCGGCTCGTAGCGAGGTCCTCGTGGTGGAGTCAGGTCCTCGTAACGGGGTCAGGTCTCGCTTATCAATTATAGGCCGCCGGACGTCAGGATCGCCTCCAGGCGCCGCGTCTGTGTAGGGATCTTCCGTGCCTCGACCTCGCCCGCCCTGGCCAGCACCGAGGCCTGCCCGACCCCGACGCCGAGCGCTCCGCCGATCCGCTCCAGCGTCAGAAGGGAGTGCTGCCGGAGCGCCCACGCCAGGAGCCGCCTTTCCCGGATGAAGGTCCGCGTCCTCGCGTTCAGCTCCTCCAGCGACGTTCCCAGGGCGGCCGCCAACTTCCCCGCCGCCCTGACCGGGTCCGACACCGCGCGCTGCCGCTGTCGCCGAGGAATCCCTTTACCGGGCGACCGGCCCTCGGCCGTCGCGAGGGCTTCCTCCACGAACTCGTCCGTGCCGAGGTAGATCTGTTGGCGGACTCTGCTCCACGGCTCGAAAGCCGCCGTCCTTCCTTCGGCCACGAAGGCCCGATAGCGCTCCTGCGCCTTCCGCGGCGATGCCCCGAACTGCCTCAGCGTCCACTTGGTCTCCAGCCACGGGGGCGCCAGCGCAAGGCCCGCCGTGGCCCGGTAGCTGCTCCACCTCCACGCCCTGGCCGACGTCGCCGCACCCCCCCGCACCGGATTGAGGACGAGGTACCGGGCGAGCTCGAGAAGATAGGACTCCTTCCCGACCAGTATCGACTTGAACCGCCCCTGAAACAGGTGGCCCTCACGCCGATGCCTCCGGTTGAAGGCCTGTGTGTAAAGCCCGCCCAGCTGCCGCATTCCTCGCGACAGTGTCGGCTCGGGCGTCTCCACCAGGAGGTGGTAGTGGTTTCTCATCAAAACCCAAGCATGGAGCTTCCAGCGGAAAAGCTCAACGGTCCGACCGAGGATCGACAGGAACAGCTCGCGGTCCGCGTCGTCGCGGAAGACGTCCCGCCGCTCGTTGCCGCGCGCGGTGACGTGCCAGACGGCGCCCGGAAACTCGAGACGAAGGGGTCTGCTCATGGCCCCAGTCTAATAGAAAGATGAGACCTGACCCCGTTTTTTCTGACCCCCCGTGTTTTCAGGCCGGGGCCGGCCGTCACCCCGGCGGCCAGGTCCCGAGGAGCTTTCGCGCCATCACGAGCTGGCCGACGTGGTACGCGCCGTGATCGATCACGAGAAGGATCTCGCGAAGATAGGTCTGGCCCTCGCCGTGCGGGATCCGCGCCGCAAGATCGAGCTTCCGGTCGAGCACGAGCGCCTTCAGGGCCTTCCGGTCCGCCCGGAAGGCCGCCACGCTCTCGTCCCAGCTCTTCGGCCTCGGCGGCCGCGGTCCCTTCGGCCAGTAGTCGTCGGGGAACCTGCCCGCCACGTAGTCGGGATTCACGCAGAAATCCAGCAGGTCCCACTGCGCCAGCCTGAGGTGCTCGAGCAGCTCCCACGGTGAATGCGGGAAGCCTCGCGGCCTCCGCCCCCGGACCCCCGGCGGCAGCCCTTTCACCGCCTCGTCGAACCCGATGTGAGCATCCTCCCAGTCGAGGGCTCGTGCGAGCTGCTTTCGGACGGCGTCGGACGAGCCGGTCTTCACGGCCAGTGCTGGCATGCGAACGCGACGGGGTTGATGTTCCTCTTGAAATACGAAAACGACCACCAGGCGGGGCGAGCCTCGGCGCCCGTGATGCCGCGGTACGGGTCGTTGATGTACACGTCCTCGTCAGAGGAGTACCAGGGGCTGCGAACACCGCGGAGGACCACGATGTGCTTGTGCCCGCCGGCATAGAAACCGGAAACCCAGATCGGTCCGTACATCTCGAGCAGCTGCTTCAGATTCTCGAACGTCTTGAGGTAGGAATATCGGGTCGAGCCGAGCCCGATGTAGTCGCGGCAGGTGTGAAACTGGGAGTCCATGATGCCGTCCTCGCGCATCTTGTCGGCCTCCGGAAGGGTGTCCGCCAGGCTCTCGTCCCACCCGCGATAGCGCAGGAGCATCTTGTAGCTCGCATGCCAGCACGTTCTCTGATCGGGCTGGGGGATGTACGGGCAGTCGACGACGTACTCCATTCACCCTCCTTGCTGGCCTGAGAGTCTATCTCAGGTCGGATCCTCACCGGCCCCGTCGCGGGCCGCCGCCGGTCCCGCGAGACCGGAATCGATGCTTCAGGAGTCAGGTCCATAATGTGCCGCCCGCGGCGGGGACAGCGTTACGTCGAGCCCGGCGATCACGGCGACGCCGTCAAGGGGGGGCAGATGGCGAGGTGGACGTTCGAGCCCGGACATACGGCGGCGGAGTTCTGCGCGCGCCACATGATGGTCACCTGCGTCCGCGGACACTTCAAGAACGTCCACGGGACGCTCGACTTCGACCCCGACGACCCCCGGGCGACCCGGGTCGACGTCACGATCGACGCCCGGAGCCTCTGGTCCGGCGAGCCCGAACGCGACGCCCATCTCAGGAGCACCGACTTCCTCGACGTCGAGAAGCACCCGACGATCACCTTCCGGGGAGGCGAGGTCGACCTCGTCGGCCCGAACGAGGCGAAGCTCCGCGGCGAGCTGACGATCCGCGGCGTCACCCGCCCCGTGACTCTGGATGTCCGCTTCCTCGGCCAGTGGCAGACTCCCTGGTGGGAGGACGGCGTCGACAAGGGCCCGAAAACGCGCGCGGGGTTCCTCGCCACCGCGCGGATCAACCGCCGCGACTTCGGTGTCAACTGGAACGGAACCCTCGACCGAGGAGGCGTCGTCGTGAGCGACGAGGTCGAGATCACCCTCGACGCCGAGGCGATCCGGGAGGACTGATCCCTCCGCGCTTACGACGATCCGAACCAGTCGAGGGCGCGCCGGGGGATCCCGTCCCTGTTCGCGCGCGTCATCGCCCAGAGCACAACCTCCGGCCGCCGCTTCACCCGCTCGATCAGGCCGCCGCCTCGCTCCGCGACCGTTGCCACCATCGGGATCTCCCCCTCGAGAAGCCGCTCGATCGCGGCGACGAAGCGCGGCGAGAGGCACTCCATCTTGCCGATCTCATCGACGAGAATGACGTCGGGCTTCGCGGCCGGATCGAGGGTCGACTCGACGAAGCGGCCCAGGGCCTCGATATCGACGCCATAGCGGCTGACGCGGTGCGGAGAAGCGATGTCGACGTGCGCCAGAACCGACCTCTTTCCGTCAAAGCTCTCCAGGCCGAAGCCGACGCGTACTCCCTTCTCGCGGATCTCCTCGGTCGTGAACCCGCCCAGCTTTCGGCCCGCCAGTCCCTCCACGATCCGCCGCATCGCGGTCGTCTTCCCGATCCCCGGTGACCCGGTCAGGAGAAGGACGCGCGAGCCCATCGCTGCCTAGAGTACCGGCAAGAAACCTGATTTCGTCCCACTCAGCTCCAAAG
>JBLMYG010000380.1:0-2889 GCA_050258155.1 Acidithiobacillales bacterium | reverse complement strand
GCCTCGGGCTACGTCACGCTTTATCCGGGCAGCGGAATCAACCCCGGAACGAGCAGCCTGAACTTCTCGGCCGGCCAGGTCCGGGCGAACAATGCGATCCTGCTGCTCTCGACGGATGGAATCGGCGGGATCAACGTCCTGAACGGTTCCGCGGGTTCGAACCACTTCATCCTAGACGTCAATGGCTACTTCAGGTGAGCGCGTCCTCCGCCGCGCGGCCGCTTCGGCGGGCGTCGTTGACACGGCCAGCCCGCTGGCTGAATCCTTGAGGCGGGCGGCGCCCGAGGGGGAATCAACGACATGTCCGAGACATCGGGGCACGGCCATTCCGCGGCCAGCGAGATCGAATCCCGCGAGACAGCCGAGGAGGCCCGCGAGCAGGAGTGGAGGCAGCCGAGCTTCCTGAAGGAGATCTTCCTCGGGAACCTCCGCCTCGACCTGGTACCCGATTTCGCCGTCCCCGGCCCCGAGCGCCCGGAGTTTCAGGCGTTCTACGAACGGATGAAGAGGTTTCTCGCCGAGGAGGTCGACGCCGATGCCATCGATCGCGAGGGGAAGGTCCCCGAGCGCGTCGTGAAGGCCCTTGCCGAGATGGGAGCCTTCGGGATGAAGATCCCTGTCGAGTACGGCGGACTCGGCTTTTCCCAGCGCGAGTACGGAAGAATCCTCCAGCTCGTCGGCAGCTGGGATGGAAACATCATCGCCCTCCTCTCGGCCCACCAGTCGATCGGCGTTCCGCAGCCCCTCCAGCTCTTCGGGACGGAGGAGCAGAAGCGGAAGTACCTGCCGCGCCTCGCGAAGGGGGCGATCTCCGCCTTCGCGCTGACGGAGAGACACGCCGGCTCCGACCCGGCCCATCTCGCCACCTCCGCGACGCGGACGCCGGAGGGGGACTTCCTTCTGAACGGCGAGAAGCTCTGGATCACGAACGGGACGGTGGCCGATTTCTTCGTCGTCATGGCGCGTCACACCGACACGAAGAAGATCACGGCCTTCATCGTCGAGAAAGAGATGCCCGGCGTGACCGTGGTCAGGCGCTGCCATTTCATGGGACTCCGGGCCATCGAGAACGGCGTCCTCCGCTTCACGAACGTCCGCGTCCCGAAAGAGAACGTCCTTCTGGAGGAGGGGCGCGGCCTGAAGCTCGCGCTCGTCACCCTGAACACCGGCCGCCTGACGCTCCCGGCCGCCTGCGCCGCCATCGGCAAGCGCTGCGTCGAGATCACCCGCCGGTGGGCCGGCGAGCGCGTCCAGTGGGGCCAGCCGATCGGCCGGCACGACGCCATCGCGCAGATCCTCGGCGACATGGCCGCTACGGCCTTCGCCCTCGACGCGATCGCCGGGATGACGGCCGCTATGGCCGATGGCCACGACCGCGACATCCGCCTCGAGGCCGCCGTCGCCAAGATGTGGAACACCGAGGAAGGGTGGCGGATGGTCGATCAGACGCTCCAGGTGCGCGGCGGGCGCGGCTTCGAGACGGCCGATTCGCTGAAGGCGCGGGGAGAGCCGGGGATCCCCGTGGAGCGGATGCTGCGCGACTACAGGATCAACCTGATCTTCGAGGGCTCCTCGGAGATCATGCGGCTCTTCATCGCCCGTGAGGCGGTCGATACTCATCTCAGGGTGGCGGGTCCCCTGATCGACCCCAAGGCCCCGGCCGGCCGGAAGCTCGCGGCATTGGTGAAGGCCGGGCTCTTCTACGCCCGGTGGTATCCCAGCCAGTTCTTCGGCTGGGCGCTCTGGCCCCGGTATGCGGAGTTCGGGCCGTTGGCACCGCACCTCCGGTTCGTGAACCGGGCCTCGCGCCGGCTCGCCCGGACCCTGTTCCACGCCATGATCCGCTTCGGGCCCCGGCTGGAGAAGAAGCAGGCGGTGCTCTTCCGGCTGGTAGAGATCGGGGCCGAGCTGTTCGCGATGAGCGCGGCCTGCTCCAAGGCCCAGCGTCTGGTGACCAAGGCCCCGGCCAATCGGGGACCGGTCGAGCTGGCCGACCTGTTCTGCCGCCACTCGGCCTGGCGGGTGACGGTCAAGTTCGAGGAGGTCTTCTCGAACGAGGACGACCGCACCTACCGGGTGGCCCAGCGGGTGCTGGCCAAGGAGCACGTGTGGCTCGAGGAGGGCATCGCGGGCTGGGAGGGCAACCGCCGTTAGCTCGTCGCCGCCGGCGAATCCGAGGGGCGCTCCGGACGGGGCGCCCTTCTGCGTTCCCGCCCCCGGTGGCCGACCGATCCCAGCGGCACGGGCCCCTCGGCCCGGCTGCCGAAACCCGGCGGGCGGCAGTAACGTTGTCGCTAACATCCGTTTTCGAATTCCGGCCGCCCCTCACCCAGGAAGCGCCATGTCCACGAGACGCGACTTCTTCCACGCCTCCGCCGCGACCCTCGGGGCGCTGTCGCTCCCCCGGAGCCCCGCCTGGGGCCGAACCCCGGCCGCGCGGCCGACGCCGCTGCCGGCGGTGCCACGCGCGTCGCGGTCCCTCAGCATCCTGATCCTGGGCGGGACCGGCTTCATCGGACCGTACGAAGTACGCTACGCGGTCGCCCGAGGGCACCAGGTGGCGGTGTTCAACCGGGGCCGGCGCCAGGCCGACCTTCCCAGCTCCGTGGAGCACCTCCAGGGCGACCGCTCCACCGGCGAGCTCGACGCGCTCAAGGGCCGGGACTGGGATGTGGTCATCGACAACCCGACCACGCTGCCCCGGTGGGTCAAGGACGCGGGCGAGATCCTGAAAGGACACACCAAGCAGTACCTCTTCATCTCGACCATTTCGGTCTACGACGCGCCGAAGCTCACGGCCCCGCCCGACGAGGACGCGCCGCTGGCCCAGTGGGATCGCGCCGACGATCCGCTGTCGCACCGGCAGATGACGCCGGAGCTGGGCCAGTA
>JBLMYG010000379.1:0-9490 GCA_050258155.1 Acidithiobacillales bacterium | reverse complement strand
GACGAACGTGACGGCGGACTTCCCGGCGAGCGTGTGCTCCTTCCCGTCGTACGTCACGTTCATCGTGTACGAGGCGACCGGCGGCACGCGCGACCCGGCGAGAAGCGTCGGGGCGGCAAGGAGCGCGGCGAAGAGCAGGATACGGTCCGGCTTCACGGCGGGCGATGCTAGCAGGGCGTGGGCGTCTGCGAAGGCTCAGCGATCCGGGGTGAGGGGCGTCCTCGAGACGTGGCGGAATGCAGCAGTCTTCGAGTCCCATCTATGAACGGATTCGAAGCGGCTTCTGTCGTCATTCCTGCCGATGCATTTGAACCCCGATTCTGTCAGCTCGATTTTCGTCGTCGAGTTGGCCTGGTCGTCGACCGTGGGTTCGTACTCGTATTTCTCCTCGGGTACGACCGGCAGCTCGCGAACGCGTCCGCAGCAGAGAAATGGCCCCAGTGCTTCAAGCGTCCCTCCCTCTTCCAGGACGTCCCCGACTTGAAGACGATCTCTATGCGGTCCGTCGCGCCGTCGCCATCCAGATCGAGCTCAGCCCGGGTCAGGGCGACGGGTTTCCTGATGGAGCCCTGGAGCTCCTTGAGCACTTCCGCGAATTCGGTTCCGAGCCACCGTATGTCACCCGGGATCAGCCCAGTAGCAAGAACCGGCCGGCAGCTTCCGTGACGACGAACAAGGGGCTCCATCCGAGCGCCGCGACGAAGAGCTTCTTCCTTTGTCCAGAGGCGCTCGATGGGATGCGAGCAGCGACGAGGTCTGGCGGGTGCGCGCTATAGTTTGCACATGTCGCGGCCAGCGGAACGGCTCGCCAGATGGACGGACATTGAGGGCTACCCCGAAGGGACGCGTGTCGAGATCCTGGATGGGGCGATACAGACGGCTCCGCGACCCGCGATTGCCCACGGACTCATCCAGGCCTCGGTCTCGCATTTCATCGGAGGACCCTTCGGCTTCGGGGACGGACCGGGAGGATGGTGGATCGTCATCGAACCCGACGTGGAGCTGTCGGCGCACGTCGTCGTCGCGCCCGACGTCGTCGGCTGGCGGCGATCCCGCGTTCCGGATTTCCCTGCCGAGCGGCCGGTTCGAATCGTCCCCGACTGGATCTGCGAGATCCTGTCCCCATCCAATCGCCGACAGGACCTCGTGACGAAGGCCGACCTGTATCTTCGCCACGGCGTTCCGTTTTACTGGACCGTCGATCCTGAGGAGCGTGTTCTCCAGGCTCTTCGACTCGACACTGCGAAGGGTTCCTGGGAGGTCCTCGGGTCGTGGACCGACGGGCACAAAGTCGCGATTCCGCCTTTCGAAACCGTGACGCTCGACGTGACCCGGCTCTTCCCGCCTCCAAAGTAAGGATCCGAAGCTCCTCGGGCTTCGGTTGGCCCCTGCCGCCTAGAATCGCCCCGTGACCATGACGTCCAGGAAGACCGCGGCGCGGGTCGAAGAGCTCCGACGGGAGATCCGGCGACACGAGCGGCTCTACTACGTCGAGGACCGGCCGGAGATCACCGACGCCGATTTCGACGCCCTGATGCGGGAGCTCCGGGCGCTGGAGAAGGAGCGCCCGGACCTCGTCTCGCCCGACTCGCCGACCCAGAGGGTGGGCGGCGCACCGGTCTCCGAGCTCCCGAGCGTCCGGCACGAGGTACCGCTCTTCTCGCTCGAGAACGCCTACGACGAAGAGGAGCTGAAAGCCTGGCTGACGCGCGTCTCGGACCGGCTCGGCGGCCGGGCTCCCGAGATCGTCTGCGAGCTGAAGATCGACGGCCTCTCGGTGTCGCTCGTCTACGAGAACGGCGTTCTCGTCAGGGCCGCCACGCGGGGGGACGGGACGACGGGCGAGGATGTCACCCCGAACGTGAAGACGATCCGGAGCATCCCGCTGAAGCTGCGGCAAGAGGAACCGCGCGCCGCTCCGAAGCTTCTGGAGGTGCGGGGCGAGGTGTTCATGCCGCGCGCGTCGTTTCGCGCCCTGAACGAGGCGCGCGAGGAGGACGGTGAGCCGCTCTTCGCGAATCCGCGCAACGCTGCCGCAGGGTCGCTCCGCCTCCTCGACGCGCGGATCACGGCCTCGCGGCGGCTCGACGCGTTTCTCTATACGGTCGCGAGGTGGGAAGGAGACGACCCGCCAGGGTCTCAGGAAGAGATTCTTGGAAGGATCGGCGATCTTCAGTTCAAGGTGAGCCCTTACTGGAAGAAGGTGGATGGCACTCTCGGAGAAATCCGGAAGTTTCTCCGTTCCGTTCGGCTCATGAGAACCGAGGGCCAGCTGGATTTCGAGACCGACGGCGTCGTCCTGAAGGTCAACGCGCTGGCCGACCAGAGGCGTCTGGGCGCCACGGCAAAGAGTCCCCGCTGGGCGCTCGCCTACAAGTTCCCGCCGGAAGAGGCGACGACCGTCGTGAAGAACATCGTCGTCCAGGTGGGGCGGACCGGGGTCCTGACGCCCGTGGCGGAGTTCGAGCCCGTCATCCTCGCGGGGACGACCGTGAAGCGCGCCACGCTCCACAACATGGAGGACCTCTCGCGGAAGGACGTCCGGGTCGGCGACACGGTCGCCGTGGAGAAGGGGGGAGACGTCATCCCGAAAGTGACGCGCGTCCTCCTCGAAAAGCGCCCCGCAGGGGCCCGGGAGTTCGTCCTTCCGTCCCGCTGCCCGTCGTGCGGCGAAAAAGTCGTCAAGGCCGAAAGGGAAGTCGCGGTCCGCTGCGTGAACCCGTCCTGCCCCGCCCAGGCGAAGGAAGCGATCCGTCACTACGTCTCCCGCCGCGCGATGGACGTGGAGGGGCTGGGCGACGAGCGGATCGACCAGCTTCTCGCCGCGAAGCTGATCTCGGACGTGGCCTCCCTCTACGATCTGAGAGCCGTCGATCTCGCGGCGCTCGAGCGGTGGGGGGAGAAGTCCGCCGCGAACGTCCTCGACCAGATCGCGAGGTCGAAGGAGGCCGGTCTCGGCCGGCTCCTCTTCGGCCTCGGAATCCGGCAGGTGGGGGAGAAGACGGCGAAGGTCCTCGCCCGGCGGTTCGGCTCGATGGAGCGGCTCGCGGCCGCCTCCGAGGACGAGCTGACGGCGGTGCCGGAGATCGGGCCCGAGACGGCGCGGGGGATCCGCGACTGGTTCGGCAGCGCCCAGAACAGGGACCTTCTCGCGAAACTCCGCGAGCGGGGCGTCCGTATGACGGAGAGCTCCTCCGGGCCGGCCGGTGAGGGGGCGCTCTCCGGCGGCGTCTTCGTCCTCACCGGCACGCTGGCCGGCCGGACCCGCGACGAAGCGGCGGCGGCCATCGAGGCGGAGGGCGGAAAGGTGACCACGAGCGTGTCGAAGAAGACCACGGCGGTCATCGCCGGCGAGGAGCCCGGCTCGAAGCTCGACAAGGCGAGGGCGCTCCGGATCCCGGTCTGGTCGGAGGAGGACCTCGTGAAGGCCCTGAAAGGGAAGCGGTGAGCAGCGGTCCCGAGCCCCTCGTCCTCGTGGTGGATGACGACGCCGGAAGCCGGAAGGCGATGGCCATGGCGCTGCAGACGGACGGCCTGCGCGTCGAGGAGTTCGGCGACGCCGAGTCGGCGCTCGCCCGGGCGGCGGAAGACCCCTCGATCGCCCTCGTCGTGACCGACCTGAAGATGCCCGGAAAGACCGGCCTCGACCTGGCGACGGAGCTGGCCGCGGCCCGCCCCGACGTCTCGGTCCTTCTCGTGACGGCGTTCGGCGACGTGGAGACACTCGTCTCGGCCCGCGCGCTCGGGACCGTCGACTACGTCGCAAAGCCGGTCGCGAAGGACGATCTTCGCCTCCGGGCGCAGGCGGCCCTTCGCCGGTCGCGCCAGGTCGGGGAGATCCGCGACCTCCGGGAGCGGCTCGACAAGCGGTACGGCTTCGAGGCGATCCTCGGCATCTCGAAGCCGATGGAGCGGCTCTTCGAGCGGCTCCGTGTCGTCGCGCCGGCACGGACGACGGTCCTCGTCGTCGGCGAGTCGGGAACGGGGAAGGAGCTCGTCGCCGGTGCCCTGCACCACAACTCGCCGCGCCGCGCGCGCGCCTTCGTGCCGCTCAACTGCGGCGCGATTCCGAAGGAGATCATCGAGTCGGAGCTCTTCGGCCACGAGAAGGGGGCCTTCACCGGAGCTCTCGGGAAGCGGGTCGGCCGGATCGAGCAGGCCCACGGCGGAACACTCTTCCTCGACGAGGTCTCGGAGATGCCGCCGGACCTGCAGGTGAAGTTCCTGCGTGTCCTGGAAGAAAAGCGCGTCACGCCCGTCGGGGGGAACGAGTCGAAGGACGTCGACTTCCGCCTCGTGGCCGCGACGAACCGCGACCTCCTGAAGGAGATCGAGACGGGGCGCTTCCGGCAGGATCTCTACTACCGCCTTTCGGTCGTCACCGTCGAGATCCCGCCGCTCCGCGACCGAAAGGAGGACATCCCGCTCCTCGTCGAGCGCTTCCGCGACGTCTTCGCCCGGGAGCACGGCAAGCCGGTCACGGGCGTCAGCGCCGCGGCCCTCTCGGCTCTCGTGAACTATGCATGGCCGGGGAACGTCCGCGAGCTGAAGAACGTTCTCGAAAGCGCCATCCTTTTCGCGGCGGGGCCGAAGCTCGACCTCGGCGACCTGCCGCCGGCGATCCGCGCGGGCGCTTCCGAAGAGGCCGAGGAGCCGGAAGGCGGGGAGCCAGGTGGCCGGATCGCGGTGTCGGGGCTGGTCGGCAAGACCATGGCGGAGATCGAGAAGGAAGCCATCCTCACGGCCCTCCAAGCCTCGGGGGGGAACCGGCGCCGCGCGGCCGAGAAGCTGGACATCGGCCTCCGGACGCTCCAGCGGAAGCTGAAGGAGTATCGCGGGGAGGCGTCGGGCGAGGACGACGAGGAGATCGGCGAGGACACGGCGACCTGAGATTCGTCACGGGTCGGCGGGCCCTCCGAAGTCGGTGGCGGATGATCCGGACCGTTCGGCGGACATGAAGAGACGAGCCCGTTTTCGCGCTTGGGTGAGGGTTTGGCTTCCGACGCTTCTCGTCGGCGTGTCCGGAGCCATCCTCTTCTGGAACGCCTTGATCCGCGGCCAGACCTTCTACGAGCGGGACCTCATCGGGTACTACCGCCCCGCCAAGTCGCTCATCGTCCCGCTGACGCAATCCTCCGGTGGCCTCCCGCTGTGGAATCCGCTCTTCTCCTCGGGCCAGCCGTTCGCCGCGAACCCGGAGCACGAGCTCTTTCATCCGATGACGGCTTTGTTCTTCCTCCTGCCGTTCGAGTGGGCGTTCCGGCTTCAGGTCATCCTCCCTGTTCTCGTGGCCGCCGGGGGGATGTACTTCCTGCTCGGAACGCTCCGGCGCAGTCGAGGGGCCGCGCTCTTCGGCGGGCTCGTGTGGGGTTTCGGCGGCTACACGCTCTCGGTCACGAATCTTCTCCCCGTTCTTTTCGCGGTCGCCGTCCTCCCGGCTTTTCTCGGCTTCGCGGTCCGGGTCGTCCGGGAGGAGGACAAGCGATCCCAGGCGGGGCTCGCGGTCGCGTTCGGCCTCGTCTGCGTGGCGGGCGAGCCCTCGACGATCCTTTGCGCCCTCGTTCTGCTGATTCCGACCCTCTTCGAGGCGATGGCGGCACGGGAGCGCTGGTCCCGGGCACGGCCCTTGGCCCGTGTTTTCCTCGGGACGCTCCTCGGCGCGACGCTCGGCGCGGCGACCCTCCTTCCGGGCGTTCACTTCCTGAGGAAGACCGTCCGTCGCGATCCGCTCCCCGAGAGCGTCGCGAACCAGTGGTCGATGCCTGCGGTGCGGCTCCTGGAGCTGGCCGTGCCACCTCGGGATCCCTCGACCGGAGCGGTCGACTTCGACGACCCTCATCGCGCCCAGTCCTTTCTCTTCTCGATCTATCCGGGAATGCTGACCACCCTGCTCGCGACGGTGGCCTGGGTCCATCGCCCTCGACGCGTTCACGTCTGGGCGGCAATTGCGATCGTCGGCGTCGTCATCGCGGCGGGCAGCCATCTCCCCTTGTGGGGCCTCCTGCGCCGGCTGCCGCTCGTCTCCGCGTTGCGGTATCCGGAGAAGTTCGTTCTGCTCTCGCTGTTCTCGCTCACCGTAGCCGCCAGCGCGGGATGGGACGAGGCCGTGACGCGCAGACGAGGAGCCCGGGTCCTCGCCGGGGCGGTCCTCGCGTTTCTCGCGATTCTCGTCACCGCCGTCCTCCTCCATCGTGGCGGTGTGGACGCCGGTCGGTGGCTCGCCCCGATGGCGGCCCTGCGGCAGGGCGTTCTCCTGTTGTCGATCGCGCTTCTCGTCCGGATCGCTCAGGGCGGCCGCCGCCAGGCGGCTGCACTCGCCCTGGCCGTCACCGTGGCGCTGGACCTCGTTCTGGCCGGGCGCGTGCTCCTCCCCACAAGGCGGATCGACCTTCTGACGTCGGCTCCGCCCGTCGTGACGGACCTCCTCCGGGCGCCCCCCCAGGGTCCCGTTTTTCACCTCGCGGCGGCGACGATGTCCCCTCGGCTCGGAAGCCCGTTCCTGGCCACGCCGCCGTTCCCGGTCTTCTGGGGGATACCGCTCACGCTCGACGTCGACTTCGACCTCACGGAACTCGTCTGGTCCGCCCGCGCGAAGGCGGCTTTCTGGGAAGCGGTTCGACGTCGGCCCGATCTGATGCCGGCGCTCTTGTCCCGGCGGGGCGTGGGGGCGGTCATCCGGTTTCGTCCCGGCGTTCGAATGGCGCTGGGCAAGCCGGATTGGCCTCCGGAGATGGACTACCCGCTCGAGGTCGTGCGGCCGCGCCAACCACCGGTGCTCGCGTTTCCGGCGGCGGCGGTGGAACGGGTGGACGGCGCGTCGGGCTGGGTCGAGGCTGTCATCCGGCTCGGACCGGCTGCGGCGCGCACGGTTTGCCTCGAGGAGAGCGAGGCCACAGGCGTCCCGGCGTCGCCCTCGGAAGGGAGCGTCCGCGTTCTCTCCCGTTCGCCGGTCCGGATCGTCCTCGACGTCGACACCCGGGGGCCCGAAGCGTCGTTCGTCGCGGTGAACCAGACCTGGGACGAAGGGTGGGTCGCGCGGGTGGACGGCGTCGCGACGCGCTACCGACGGGCGGACCTCGCGCTGTCGGGTCTCGTGGTGCCGCCGGGCCGTCATCGTGTGGAGATCTCCTACGAAGATCCGTGGGTTCGTCACGGAGTCGCCATATCGCTCCTTGCTCTGGCCATCTGTCTGGGGCTCGTGTTTCTCCCACGCCGCAAGCGGGGAGCCGATGGCTCGCCGGTCTGATCGCGCCGTGTGGAGCGTGGTCGGCCTCGTCGTTCTGGTCGGGTTCGTCGTCTTTCTCCGCTCCTTCGCGCGGGTCCTCGCATACCCCGGCTCGCCTCTCGCCTTCGCCGACGTCGGGCTCCGCGGATCGCGGACACGGCTCCTGCCATTCCGGACGGAAGACGGCCTGAACCTCCGCGCCGCGTGGGTCTCGTCGGGTGCTGCCGGGGCGAAGGTGGCCGTCTTCTTCCACGGGAACGCCGAATCGGCGGCGCAGAACCTCCCGCTCGCTTCGGCCCTCGCCGACGGAGGCGTCGACGCGGTTCTGGCCGAGTACCGGGGCTACGGCGGCCAGGCGGGGAGCCCGGACGAAGCGGGGCTCTACGCCGACGGAGCGGCGCTCCTCGGAGCTCTCGCCAGCCAGGGGGTGACGGCGTCCCGCCTCGTCCTCGTCGGGCGCTCCCTCGGGACCGGCGTGGCGGTGGAGATGGCGCTCCGCACGCCTCCGTCGCTCCTCGTCCTCGTCTCCCCCTACACGTCGCTCCCGGACCTCGGGCGGTCTCTCGTCGGGCCGCTCGCCCCTCTCGTCGTCCCGGACCGCTTCGACAACCTCGGGAAGATCGCGAAGCTGACCTGCCCCGTCGTCATCCTCCACGGGACACGGGACGAGGTCGTCCCGTTCCGGATGGGAGAGGCGCTCGCCCGCGCCGGAAAGGGGGTTCGCTTCGTCCCCCTGGAAGGGCGGACGCACAACGACATCCCCGATCTCGCGGCGCGGCTCCTCGAGGAGATCCGGCGCGGAGGGGGAGGCTAGAATCGCGGGACGCCGAGGAGGCCGCGATGGACGTGCCGACGAAAGTCTACGTGACGTGCCCGATCGCCGAACTGAAGAAGGTCGCCGGCACGCTGATTGCCGTCTCGCCGACAGGCTACTACGAGCTGCACATCGCCTTCGGCTCGAACACCCACGTGGTTCTCCTTCCGATCGAATCGACGGCGGTCACCGTCGTCGAGCCGGTCCTGAGCCCGCCGCCCAGCTTCGAGATCGAGCGATAAGGCCGGCCCGCAAGGCAGGCCGATGTCCTCGGAACCTTTCTCCGCGGTCGACACGGCGTGGCTCCACATGGAGCACCCGACGAACCTGATGATGGTGACAGGCGTCCTCGTCTTCGACGAGGTGCTGGAGCTGAGCCGCCTGGCTGACCTGATCCGGCACCGTCTTCTCCCGGTCCCGCGCTTCCGGCAGCGTGTCGTCGAGCCACGTCTCCCCCTCCGGGCACCGCGCTGGGAGACCGATCCGACGTTCGACCTCCGGGCGCACCTTCACCGGGTCGCGCTCGGCCCGCGGGGAGGCGCCGGAGCGCTCCCCGAGCTCGTGAGCGACCTGATGTCGACGCCCCTCGACTTTTCGAAGCCGCTCTGGCAGTTCCATCTCGTCGAGGGGGTCGGGGCGGGGAGCGCGATCGTCGGCCGGCTTCACCACGCGATTGGAGACGGCATCGCGCTCGTGAGGGTCCTCCTCTCCATGGCGGACGGGAGCGAGGAAGACCCGGGGCCTGCGCCTCGCCCGGCCCAGGAACCGCACGGCTGGGAGCGGATCGTCCCGTTCCTCGGGCCGGCGAAGAAGGCCGTCTCGCGGGCGATCGAGGCGACGGAGAGCCTCGTCCGGGAGGGCGTCGAGTCGCTCGCCCACCCCGAGCACCTGCTGGACCTGGCCGCCCGGGGAGCGAGCGGCGCAGAGGCGCTGGCGAAGCTCCTGCTGATGCCTCCCGACCCCTCGACGCCGTTCAAGGGGCCGCTCGGCGTCGCGAAGCGCGCCGCCTGGGCCGACCCGATACCGCTCGGAGACGTGAAAGCCGTCGGAAAAGCCCTTGGCGCGACCGTGAACGACGTCCTCCTCACGGCGGTGACGGGGGGGCTCCGGCACTACCTCGATGGGCGCGGCACGCCGCTCCGGGATCTGGAATTCCGGGCGGTCGTCCCCGTGAACCTCCGGAAGCCGGAGGAGGAGCGCGAGATGGGAAACCGGTTCGGCCTCGTCTTCCTGCCCCTCCCCGTCGGAATGGAGAACCCGGTCGAGCGCCTCTTCGAGCTGAAGGAGCGGATGGACGAGATCAAAAGGTCTCCCGAGGCGGTCGTGGCCCTGGGGCTCCTCGGTGCGATCGGGTCGGCTCCCGCCGAGGTCGAGCATCTCGTCCTCGACCTCTTCGGGCGGGCCGGAACGGGCGTCATGACGAACGTCATGGGGCCGCGGCAGCGGATCTC
>JBLMYG010000378.1:0-9911 GCA_050258155.1 Acidithiobacillales bacterium | reverse complement strand
GCGCGCCCTTGACACCGGTCCGCCGGGGGCAAGAGGTCTTTGGCTATCTCAACTCCGGTAGTCCGCGTTCACGGAGACGTAGTCGTGGCCGAGGTCGCAGCTCAGCTTCGTCGCGGTGGAGCTCCCGGCACCGAGGTCGACGGTCACCGGTACCAGCTCTTTCGAGAAGAGGCGCGCGGCATCCTTCTCACGGTACTTCGTGATCATCCCCTTCGAGACGAGCGTCAGCCTTCCGACCGAGAGCGTCACCTTTCGTGCGGAGAAGCGGGCGCCGCTCCGGCCGACGGCCGCGAGAATGCGGCCCCAGTTCGGGTCGCCGCCGTGGAGCGCCGTCTTCACGAGGGGCGAGGTCGCCACGGCGTGCGCGGCGAGCCCGGCCTCCCGGGCGCTCCGCGCTCCCGTGATCCGGATCTCCATGACGCGCGTCGCTCCCTCCCCGTCCCGGACCATCATCCAGGCCAGCTCCCTGCAGACGCTGGTCAGCGCGCGTTCGAACTCCGTTTCTTCGCAACCCTCGCCCCCGTCGAGAGGAACGTTGCCGAGGGCACCGGAGGCCATCACGAGGACCGTGTCGTTCGTCGAGGTGTCCCCGTCCACGCTGATGCCGTTGAAGCTGGATTCAGCCGCGCAGAGGAGAGCGCGTTTCAGGAAGGCGGGCGTCGCGGCGGCGTCCGTCATGACGAAGGCGAGCATCGTCGCCATGTCAGGGTGGATCATTCCCGCCCCCTTGGCGAAGCCGACGATCCGCCCCCGGCGATCCCCCGCCCGGAAGCGGGCCTGCGACACCTTCGGCCCGACGTCCGTCGTCAGAATGGCCTGTGCGGCAGCGGAGAGGCCGGACGCAGAGAGGCGGCGGAGGGCGTCAGGAAGGGCGCCGCGGATCTTCGCGTCGGGAAGAGCGGCACCGATGACACCGGTGGAGGCGACGAAGACCTCCTCGACAGGGCATCCGACCAGATCGGCGGCCCGGGCTCTGACGCGCCGGGCCGCGGCGAGCCCCGCAGCCCCCGTGGCGGCGTTCGCACAGCCCGAATTGACGACGACCGCCTTCACGCGCCCGCCGCTCTTCGCAAGGCCGCTCTTCGAGAGAACGACCGGAGCCGCCTGAAAGCGGTTCTTCGTGAAGATCGCCGCGGCATTCGCCCCCTTCTCGGCCACGATCAGCGCCACGTCGCGCCGCGTCTTCCGGAGACCGGCCCGGACGCCCGAGGCGAGGAATCCCTTCGGCAGCCTCACCGGACCCCTCCCTTTCTCGCCGCCTCGATTCGCCTCGCGGCGTCGCGCGCCGCCACCGCGACCCGGGCCGGCGACGTCCCCCCGAAGGCAGCTCTCCTTGCGAGCGTCCGGCGGACGTCGAGGGCCTGAAGGTCCCTCCGCGTGATCTCGTCCGAGGGGCCGAGCCCCCGGAGCGTCGTCCCCCGCCGCTCGGCCTCGGCGACCCGGCGCCCCACGATCTCGTGCGCGCGCCGGAAGGGAACGCCCCGCGCCGCGAGCGCATCCGCGAGGCCGGTTGCAAGGAGCCGGTCGTCGCCGGCGGCGGCCCGCATCCGGACGCGATCGAGCCTCATCGCCACGACCAGCTGGGTGAGGGCGGGGAGAAGAGCCCCGAGGACGTCACGGATGCGCAGCGCGGGCTCCTTGTCGAGCTGCAGGTCCTTGTCGTAGGCGAGCGGCAGCCCTTTCACGACCGCGAAAAGCCCCGTCAGCTCGCCGATGGCGCGGCCGGCGTGCCCGCGGGCCAGCTCGAGAAGATCCGGGTTCTTCTTCTGGGGCATGCGCGAGGAGCCGGTCGCGAGGGCATCGGGAAGCGTGACGAAGGCCGCCTCGTCCGAGGAGAGGAAGATCAGGTCCTCTGACAACCGCGACAGGTGGACGAGATGAAGGGCCGCCACGAAGAGGAAGTCCAGGGCGGCGTCGCGGTCGGAGACGGCGTCGAGCGAATTGGCCGATGGCCGGTCGAATCCGAGCCGCCGGGAGAGCCGATGCCGGTCGACGGAGAGCGGTGTCCCCGAGAGCGCCCCCGAGCCGAGAGGGCATTCGCTCGCCCGCCGCCGAGCTTCGGCGAGGCGGTCCGCGTCCCTGAGGAGCATTTCCACGTAGGCGAGGCACCAGTGACCGAAGGTCACCGGTTCGGCGCGCTTCAGGTGCGTATAGCCGGGGAGAGGGGTCGCGGCCTCCTTCCGGGCCCGGGCCGCGAGAGCAGCCGCGAGGCCGAGGACGAGGCCTCGCGCCTCGTCGAATGCCGCGAGGAGCCAGAGACGGAAGTCCGTCGCAACCTGGTCGTTCCGCGAGCGTCCCGTGTGGAGCTTCGCGCCGAGCGATCCCAGCCTCCTCCGGAGCGCCCCCTCGACGAAGGAGTGGACATCCTCGTCGGCAGCTCCCTCGGGAATGCCGGCCTTTCCGATGGCCCGAAGCGCGGAGGAAAGCCTCCCCGCCTCGCGCCGCGAGAGGACCCCGGCCCTTCCGAGCGCCTCGCTCCACCCGATCGAGGCGGCGACCTCCTCGGCGAGAAGGGCGCGGTCGAAAATAAGCGAGTCGTTCACCCGCCGGAGCGCCTCCGCGGGGGGCTCGCTGAACCGTCCGCCCCAGAGCGTCGCGCCGGCGCCGGCCCGGCTCAACCTTCTCCTCCGACGACGGCCTGGTAAAGCTTCCCGTCCACGGAGAGGCGCTCGCGCCCTTTCGTCGGCAGGCCGAAGAGGCGGATGAAGCCTTCCGAATCCTTCGGCGTGAAGCCGGTCATGTCGAAGGAGGCGAGCGACGTGGAGTAGAGGGCGTAAGGCGACGTCCGTCCCACGACGATGCAGCTCCCCTTGTAGAGCTTGAGCGTCACGCTCCCGGTCACGGTCTTCATCAGCGCCGTCATGAAGGCGTCGAGCGCTTGCCGGAGGGGCGAGAACCACTGGCCGAAGTAGACGAGCTCGGCATACCGGGAGCCGAGGCGCGCCTTCTCGTGAGCGGAGTCGCGGTCGAGCGTGAGCGACTCGAGTGCGCGGAGCGCCGAAACGAGGATCGTCCCGCCCGGCGTCTCGTAGACGCCTCGCGACTTGATGCCGATGAGACGGTTCTCCACGAGGTCCACCCGCCCGACGCCGTTCCGTCCCGCCGCATCGTTCAAGGCCTCGATGAGGGGGACCGGCGGGAGAGGCCTTCCGTTCACGGAGACGGGGAAGCCCTGCTCGAAGCCGACCGTCACCCGCTCCGGCCGGTCGGGCGCCTTCTCCGGGTCCGTGGTCAGCTTGAACATGCCGGCTTCCGGCTCGAAGCCGGGCTCCTCGAGCGGCCCCCCTTCGTGCGAAAGATGCCAGAGGTTCCGGTCCCGCGAGTACGGTTCCTTCTTCGTCGCGGCGACAGGAATTCCGCGCGCCGCGGCGTAGTCGATGGCGTCCTCGCGCGAGCGGATCTCCCACTCGCGCCACGGCGCGATGACGGCCAGCTCCGGGGCGAGGGCCTGATACGTCAGCTCGAAGCGGACTTGGTCGTTCCCCTTCCCCGTGCAGCCGTGCGCGAGACCGTCGCAGCCGGTCGCCAGCGCCACCTCGACCTGCTTTCGTGCGATGAGCGGGCGCGCGGCCGCCGTTCCGAGAAGGTACTCGTGCTCGTAGACGGCGCCGGCCTTCAAAACGGGGAAGAGATAGTCGCGCGCGAACTCGGCCCGCGCGTCGATCAGGTGGAAGTCGCAGGCACCCGTCCGCCTCGCCTTCTCCGCAAGGCCCTCCGTCTCCTCCCTCTGTCCGACGTCAACGGCCACGGCCACCACCTCGCAGCCATAGTTCTCCTTCAGCCACGGGATGATGATCGAGGTGTCGAGCCCGCCCGAGTAGGCGAGCGCCACCCTCTTCACCTGATGGCTCTTCTTGGTCACGGATTCGCCTCCTTCAGGATCTCGTCGAGAGCGAGGAGAAACGCGCGGAGCGCCATTTTCGGGACGACGTAGGGGGGGAGCAGCCGGATCACCTTCGACCGGGCCGTCCCGACGACGAACCCCTTCGAAAGAAGCCTCTTCTGGACGGGGGACGCCTCGCGGTCGAGCTCGATCCCCCAGATCAGGCCCCGGCCGCGGATCTCCGTGATGGCCGGCTGCCCCTTCATCAGCTTTCTCGCCGCCTTCCCGAACCAGTCGCCGAGGCTCCCGACGCGGGACAGAAGCTCCCCCTTCTCCATCTCGTCGAGCACCTCGAGGCCGAGGCGGCAGGCGACGGGGTTTCCCCCGAACGTCGTGCCATGGAGGCCCGGCCTCAGGAGTCCTTCCAGCGCCGGCCCGGTCAGGACCGCGCCGAGCGGGAGGCCTCCACCGAGCGGCTTGGCGAGGGTCACCATGTCGGGGCGGACGCCCAGCTCGCGAAAGACGAAGAGATGACCCGTCCGCCCGAGACCGCACTGGATCTCGTCGAGAACGAGCAGGGCGCCGGCGCGGTCGGCGGCCGCCCGTGCGGCGGCTACGAAGCCGGGCGTCAGGGGGATCACGCCGGCCTCTCCGAGGACCGGCTCGAGGAAGATGGCCGAGGTGTCGGGGGTCACGGCCGCGTCGAGCGCCGCCGTGTCGTTGGGGGGGACGAAGACGGCCGACGGGACGAGCGGCTCGAACGGAGTCCGGTACGGCTCGTGTCCCGTGATGGAGAGTGCTCCGAACGTCCTCCCGTGGAAACCCTCCTCGAGCGCCACGACCCTCGATCGCCCCGGGGTTTTCAACCGCGCGAACTTCAGGGCGGCCTCGACCGCTTCCGTGCCGGTGTTGCAGAAGAAGACGCGCGACATGCCCGAGGCCGCGATGAGCCGTTCGGCGAGAAGCCCCTGCGCCGGGATGTAGAAGAGGTTCGACACGTGCCAGACGCCGGCCGCCTCCCGCTTCAGTGCCCTCACCAGGCGGGGGTGCCGGTACCCGAGCGCGTTGACGGCAATTCCGGCCAGAAGGTCCCAGTACTCCTTTCCGTCGGCGTCGACGAGCTTCGCCCCTTTTCCCGTCCGGGGATGGAAAGGGGTGCGGGCGTACGTCGGGAGGAGGCAGCTCGAGTCCCGCGCCTCGACGGTGGCGGGGGCGATGTCGGCGAGAAGTTCAGACGACGGCAAGGCGTGTTCCTCCGATTCCGTCCGTGAGCGCGGCCGCGTGGACCGCCGGACCGGCGATGACGACCTGTTTCACACCCGCATGGACGGCCTCGAGGCCGGCCAGGAGCTTCGGGCGCATCCCTCCGCCCACGGCTCCCGATCGGATCAGGCCCCAGGCGGCGGCGGGATCGATGTCGGGGACGAGCTCCCCGCCGGCGTCGAGCAGGCCCGCGACGTCGGTCAGGAAGACGAGGGTTTCCGCCCGGAGCGCCGAGGCGAGGGCCGCGGCGGCCGCGTCGGCGTTCACGTTCAGGAGCGTTCCCTCGCGGCCGAGGGCCACCGAGGCGACGACCGGAAGGAGTCCGGCTCCGAGGATGGCCGAGAGGAGCGTCGGGTTCGAGTACGTGACACGCCCGACGAAGCCGAAGTCGACGCCGTCGATCCGGGGGTGGAACTCCGCCCAGAGCGTGTCGCCGTCCACCCCCGAGAGCCCTGCGGCCAGGACCCCGAGCGACCGGAGCTCCGCGATGAGCGACTTGTTGACGACCCCCGAAAGGACGGAGACGACGACGTCGAGCGTCTCCGGGTCGGTGATCCGGAGGCCGCGGTACGTCTTCTTCGGGATCTTCAGGGCCTGGAGCGAGGCGTCGATCCTCTTGCCGCCGCCATGGACGACGACGACCTTTCGGCCGGACGTCCAGCGCGCCGCGATGGCGGCGAGCGCCTTCGCGCGGAGGACTTTCTCCTCGAGGAGGCTCCCCCCGAGCTTCACCACCGTGAGGCCGGGGATCGGTGACCGTTCGGGAGCGCTCACAGAAGCCCTTCCGTCTCGGTGAAGCCGAACATCCGGTTCATGTTCTGGATCGCCTGCGACGCCGCCCCCTTCAGGAGGTTGTCGATCACCGAGACGACGACCGCGCGGCATGCTCCGGGGAGGAGGACGAAGCCGATCTCGCACCGGGGCGTCCCGACGACGTCCCTGAGCTCGGGAAGGTCCCCCGCGGGGCGGACCCGGACGAAGGGTGTCTCGGAGTAGCCGTCGTAGGCTGCGGCGAGGCTCTCCGGAGTCGCCGGCTCGGCCAGACTCACGTGGATCGTGGAGAGGATGCCGCGCACCGCCGGGAGGAGGTGCGGGACGAAGACGAAAGGATCTTCCTCCGAGAGGCCCAGCCCCTGCCGCATCTCGGGCTCGTGCCGGTGGACGCCGACGCCGTACGCCTTGAAGTTTCCGGCGAGCTCCGCGAACGACCAGGGCACCTCGCTCCTCTTCCCGGCCCCGGAAACGCCGCTCACGCTGTCGCAGATCACGGGCTGCCCGGCGGCCAGGCGTCCCGCGATCGGTTTCAGCGCGAGAAGAACGGAGGTCGGGTAGCAGCCCGGGTTCGCCACGAGCCGCGCCGCTCCCAGCTCCGCGCCGCACCACTCCGTCAGGCCGTACACCGCCTCCCCCAGGAGCTCCGGCGACGGATGGTCGAAGCCGTACCACCTCGGATAGGCGCCCGCGTCCCGGAGCCGGAACGCGCCGGCGATGTCGATGACGCGGATCCCGAGTGAGACCAGCTCCGGTGCGATCTCCGCCGACGTTTCGTTTGGCGTCGCGAGGAACGCCAGCTCCGCCCCGCTCTCCACGAGCCGCCCGACCGTGAACGGTGCGAGGCCGGGCCCCTTGCGTCCGCCAAGCAACGGATGAAGCTTCTCGAACGGTAGAGCGCCCTCCTTCTTTCCGGACGAGAAGACGGCGGCGATCTCCACGCGCGGGTGCCGCGCGGCCAGGGCGCAGAGCTCCGCGCCCGAGTAGCCGGTGGCCCCTACGACCGCGACCTTCCTCACGAGGTGACCTTCTTCGCCGACCTCGGGCTCTCGAGGATCGCGGTGAGTCTTTGCGCCAGCCGCGCGGCGGTCTCGGGCGACGCCGTCGCCAGGAAGACCGTGTCGTCGCCGGCCACCGAGCCGACGACCTCGGAGAGCTCGGCCTGGTCGATCGCGAGACCGACCGTATGCGCCGCAGCCGGCGGCGTCTTCACGACCACCAGGGTGCCGGCGGCCACGACGCTCTGGACAAAGGCCCTGAGAGCCCGCTCCATCGACGTCCCGGCCTGCTTCCGGTCGGTGGCGAGCGCCTCGAACGTCCGACCGCCGGCGGGGACGACGTAGCCATGCGGCGACTTGGCGAGGCCGAGGTCCCTGAGGTCGCGCGACAGCGTCGGCTGCGCCACCACGAGGCCCCGCGACGCGAGCCTCTGCTGAAGCTCCTCCTGGGAGTGAATGGCTTCCTCCCGGATGACCCTCAGGATCTCGTCCCTGCGTCGGAGGGCCGTAGGTCCCGCATGACTATTCACGTCAAAGAATAATGATTCACTTCTCCTGGGCTGTCAACTCGGGCGCAATGAAAGATATCAGGGCCTGAAGCCACTTTTCAGGGGAAGTACAGGCCAAAGTATCCGAATAAAATTCTTTGAGATGAACGATCTATCTTATGAAATAAGGAAACCGCCGGCACGGGAGCTGCCTTTCTCTGCCGACGCTAGAATGTCTCCGTTACGCCTCCGGGCGGTCCCGAAGCCTATGAGCCATTGGCACGACCCTGCCGACGCCGATCTGGGGCGATTGCCGGAGAAGCTCCGCCGCTTCTTTCTCTCGCGTGGAGTCCGCACGGAGGACGACTCGCGGGACCTCGCGCAGGAGACCCTCCTCCGCGTCTTCCAGCGGATCAGCCGCGGCGAGCTCCTCGAGTCGCTGGAGGCGTACGCGCTGGGCGTCGCGAAGAACGTTTTCCTCGAATACTGCCGCCGCGCGGCGAAGGCGAGCTTTCACGACGGCCTCAGCGGCGCGGTCCAGCTCGCCGGACAAGGCGATCCCCTCGCGGACGCGCTCGTCTCGAGCCGTGCCCTCCGATTTCGGCACGCGCTCGACCTCCTGCCGCGACGGATGCGGGAGCTTCTGGTTCGGCGCTTCGTGGAGGAGGTTCCGTCGCGCGCCATCGCCCGCGAAGAAGGGATCTCGACCGATGCCGTGGACATGCGCGTCTACCGGGCCAAGCGGGAGCTGAGAAAGAGGATGTCCCCTCTCCCCGCGAGAGCGGGCGACCAGCCGCCTGGCGAAGAGGATCGCCAGCCATGAGCGCGCCGACCCCCTCGCAGGGCGAGATCCGCGACTACCTCCTGCGCCGCCTTCCCGAGGCGCGAAGGGCCAGGCTCGAGGAGCTCTACTTCAGCGACGACCGGATCCTCGACCGTGTCGAGGACGCCGAGGACCAGCTCGTCTCGGATTACGTTCTCGGGCGGCTCTCGACCGCCGACCGGAAGGTCTTCGAGGACGCGCTCCTCGCGATGCCGTACTACCGCGACCGGATCGAGACGACGACGCAGATGCGCCTCCGCCTCTCGCGGCACAAGGCGTTTCTGAGAGGCTCTTGGCGCGCGTCGGGGCTCTGGCCCGGGCGGACCGGCCTTCTCGTCGCGGTGGCGCTCCTCTTCGTTCTGTTCGTCGCGGCACTCGCGTCGGCCCTCCGCCTCAAGAGAGACCTCGAGACGGCGACAACGGACGCCGCCCGACCGGCCCGGGCCGAGCTTCCGGCTCGTGCCCTCGTCCTCCCCCGCGAAAACGGGAATCCGTCCGCACCTCTGCGGGTCCTCGGGCCGGCCGCCCGGCCATTCCTCCTCGTCGTTCCGCAGGCTCTCCTTCCCGACCAAGCGCGCCTCTGGCGGTTGACGCTTCAGAGCGGCTCCGAAAGTGTCTGGCAGAGCAACGCCGTCCGCGTGGGAGCGGAAGGCGATGGAGACGTCGCGCTGCGCCTTCCGGCCGGCGTACCCGCGCCCGGCCGCTACGAGGTCGTCGCGGTCGCGGATGGCGATCCGTCCTCGGCGCGTGCGCTGGCGACGGTCGAGGTCGTCGGGGCGCCGCGCTAGGCGCTTCGGCGGGTTTCCGGCGCCGCCCGGAGCGCTGTGAGGAAGAGGTCCGCGAAGTGCGCGCCGAGGCCCTCGGGGGTGGCGCCCCCTCCCGGCCGGTACCAGCGGCCGATCCAGTTGATCGCGCCGACGATGGCGAAAGCTGTCAGCTTCGGGTCGACCGGCCGGAAAAGGCCGTCACGGATCGCCTCCTCGATCAGCCCGCGGAGGCCCCGGTCGTACCGGTCGCGCTCCGCGACGACGGCCGCGCGCGCCGCGGGACGCAGGGCGTCCAGCTCGAGAGCGAGAGCCGTGCCGTGAAACTTGTCGACCTGGATCAGCACGTGCTCCGCGATCATCCGGCGAAGCTTCTCGTCGGGTCGAAGATCCGATGCCCGGACGCGCTCGTACGCCTCGAGCACGGCCTCGAGAGCGACGTTGTGGCAGAGGCCGAGAATCTCCTCCTTGTCGCGGAAGTAGTAGTAGAGGCTCCCCCTCGTGAGCCGGAGCTCCCTGGCGATGTCCCCCATCGAGGTGCCGTGAAACCCTCGCAGCGCAAAGGCGCGAACGGCGCTCTCCAGGATCCTGAGCCTCTTCGCCTCGCGCTTTCGCCGGACGTGGGGAGTGGGGCGGCGCGAAGCCGCCGCGCGGCTGCTCCTGATCCCCGTCGCGGTGGTCACGCTCCCATCCTCTCACCGGCTTCCCCGAGGTCCGGGGTGGAAGCTGGTCGGGGCGAGAGGATTTGAACCTCCGACCCCACGGTCCCGAACCGTGTGCGCTACCAGTCTGCGCTACGCCCCGACCGGAAAGACGAAGCCGCAAGATACCATCCGCGACGGAGCCGCGCCACCTCAGGGCTTCGGAGCGTCGGGCAGTTCCTCCACGGAGACCGCCCGGCCGTACCCGCGCGGGTCGGCCACGCCGAGGAGAGTCCCGTCGTCCTCGAAGGCGACCGCATGGACCACGCCGATCTTCCCC
>JBLMYG010000377.1:0-4119 GCA_050258155.1 Acidithiobacillales bacterium | reverse complement strand
CTCCAGCTCGCGGGGGACCCGGCGCTCGCGCTGGGCGCCGACAGCATCGTCTCCGCGCTCCTCCGCGAAGGGCAGGCCCTCTCCGCCGTGCTGTTCGACGGTGACGGAAACCGTCTCGGAGAAGCGACCTTCCTTCCCGACGCGGGGCGGGCGCCGGCTCGGCTCGCACCCGCGAGCCTCCCCCGCGGCGGCGAGCCACGGGTGGAGGAAGTCGGTGCCGGGACGTCCCGGCTCGCCGTGGCGGTCGCGTTTCCCGGCGGAGGCCGGGTCCTCCAGATCTCCTACGACGGCCGCGGCGTCGCGGCGGCCCGCCGGAACGTCCGGATCCTGTCGTGGGTCGTGCCCGCGGCATCCGTCCTTCTCGTCGTTCTCGTCTTCCCGTTCTTCCGGCGGCTGATGCGTCCGATCGACGCCCTGACCGAGACGGCGCGCGACGCGGGCGCGGTCGTCCGGGGGGAGGGCGGCGCTGCGGCGGAGCCCGTCTCCGGGGACGAGACGGTCCGGGCGATCGCGACGTTCCACAGGACCATCGAGGAGCTGAAGCGTCGAAGCGCCGAGCTCGAGGAGCTGAGACGGAATGAGCAGCGGAGGGCGGACGACCTCGCGGTGAGGGCCGAGTCGCTGGTTCTCTCCACGACCCGCCTCGAGCGCGAGCTTTCGTCGCAACGGGAGCTCGCCCGGCTCGGCGAGATGTCGGCCGGGATCGCGCACGAATTCCGGAACGCGACCTCCACGATCCTCGGCTACGTGCGCCTCGCCGGCCAGACCGACGATGCGGCGGCCCGCTCCCGCTACCTGTCGGCGGTGGGGGCCGAGGCCGAGCACGTGGCCCGGGTCACGGGGGATTTTCTCTTCTTCGCCCGGCCGGAGCGGCTCGACATCCAGGAGACGGATGTGGGGCCCCTCGTGGAGGAGATGGCTGCCGAGCAGACGCGGCTGACCCCATCGATCGCGGTCGGTGTCGAAGGGACGTTCGGCACGGCGGCGATCGACGCGGCACTCTTCCGGCGGGCGGTCGTGAACCTTCTCCGGAACGCGTGCGAAGCGGCAGGGGGGCGCGTCGTCCTCCGGGGGGAGCCGGACGGCGAGGACGGCCTGCAGGTCGCCGTCGAGGACGATGGACCCGGCGTCCCCCCGGACGTCCTGCCGAAGCTCTTCACCCCCTTTTTCTCGACGAAGGAGGCGGGGACCGGCCTCGGACTGGCCCTCGTCGCGAAGATCGCCGTCCTGCACCAGGGGAAGGTCGCGGTGGGCCGCTCCGCGCGTCTGGGCGGCGCGCGGTTCGTTCTCTCGGTGCCCAGAAGCCCGGCACCGATCCCGCCCGATTAAGGCGCGCCGGGCGCGGCGCCGCCGCGCCGCTTCTCCACCAGAGCCTTGAAGCCCTCCTTGTCGAGCGCCCTCTGGAACGCCTCGTCGTACTCCACGGTCTCGTCCGCCACGAGGTCGGCGAGCGCCTGGTCCAGCCCGACCATGCCGGCATTTCGCCCCGTCTGGATCAGCGTGTTGATCATCGCCGTCTTCCCCTCGCGGATGCTGTTGGCCAGGGCCGGCGACCAGCGGAGAACCTCGAAGGCCGGCACCCGGCCGCCCGCCTTCTGCTTCAGCAGGACCTGCGCCACGACGGCCCGCAGCACCTCGGCGAGCACGGTCCGGGTCTGCTCCTGCTCGGCCGCCGGAAAGCTGTCGATGAGGCGGTCCACCGCCTTCGCTGCGGAGTTCGTGTGGAGGGTGCCGAAGACGAGCAGCCCCGTCTCCGCGGCCTGCAAGGCGAGGCTCATGGTCTCGAGGTCCCGGAGCTCGCCCACGAGGATCACGTCGGGGTCCTCCCGGAGGGCCGCCCTCAGGGCTCCGGCGAAGTCGGGGGTGTCGAAGCCGAGCTCCCGATGCGAGATCAGGGACCTTATTGGCGTGTGGATGAACTCCACCGGATCCTCGATCGTGATGATGTGCCGGGAGTGGTTCTTGTTGATCCAGTCGGTGAGGGCCGCGAGCGTTGTCGTCTTGCCGGAGCCGGTCGGCCCCGTCAGGAGGACGAGGCCACGGGGCACCCGCGCGATGCTCGCCACGAGCTGCGGCAGCCCCAGGTCCTCGATCGTCAGGACGCGGGGCGGAATGAGCCGGAGGACCGCTCCGGAGCCCTGCTCCTGGCGGTACAGGTTCACGCGAAAGCGCGCGATGTTGCCGAGGGAGTAGGCGAAATCCGAGTCGCCCGTCGCCTTCCACTCGTCGTAGATCCGCGGCGGGGTGACCGGGGCGATGAACGCCTCGAACTCCTCCTCCGTCAGGACCCGCCACTTCAGCTTTTCGAGGTCCCCGTCCACGCGGATCATCGGCGTCCGGCCGACGGCGAGGTGGAGGTCGGAGGCCTTCTTCCCGACGACGAGGCGGAGGAGCGTGTCGATCCGCCGGTGCGCCGCCGTCACCACGCCCGGAGTGCTGGGGGGGCCGGCGGAGCCGCTCACTCGAGCTCCTTCCGCCGTTCGGCGACGAGGGGCTCGAACGTCTCGGCCTTCAGGGCCTTCTCGAGGGCGACTTCGGGCTCGATCAGCTCGCTCTCGCAGAGCTGAAGGAGAAACTGGTCCATCGTCACCATGCCGTGGAGCTTCCCCGTCTGCACGAGCGAGGGGATCTGGAACGTCTTCCCCTCCCGGACCAGGGCGGCGACGGCCTGCGTCGTCCGGAGGATCTCGAACGCCGCGATCCGCCCCTGGCCGTCTCGACGCGGGAGGAGGGTCTGGGAGATGACGGCCCGGAGCGAGTCGGCGAGCATGACCCGGATCTGGCCCTGCTGGGCGGGGGGGAACGAGCTGATGATCCGGTCGATCGTCGCGGTGGCGCTCGAGGTGTGAAGCGTTCCGAAAACGAGGTGGCCCGTCTCGGCCGCCGTGACCGCGAGGGAGATCGTCTCGAGGTCGCGCAGCTCCCCGACCATGACGACGTCGGGGTCCTCCCGGAGCGCGGCGCGGAGAGCCCGCGCGAACGAGGCCGTGTCGCGCGGAACTTGCCGCTGGTTGACGAGGGCCAGCTTCGGCGGATGGAGGAACTCGACGGGATCCTCGATGGTGATGATATGGCACGGCCGCGTCTCGTTGAGGCGGTCGATCAGCGCCGCGAGCGTCGTCGACTTGCCGCAGCCCGCCGGGCCGGTGACGAGGACGAGCCCTTGCGTGAACCGGAGGATCTCGGCGACCGTGGCGGGGAGGCCCAGGTCCTCCAGCTTCGGGACGTCGCGCGAGATGACGCGGAAGGAGGCGTCGAAGCCGCTCCGCTGCGAGAAGAAGTTCGCCCGGAAGCGCCCCGCGCGCGGGAGCCGGAGCGCCACGTCGAGGTGGCGCTCTTTCTCCAGCCGGTGCCACTCTTCCTCGCCGAGCACCTGGCGGACCAGCACCTGGGCCTGCTTCCGCGTCACCGCCGGCATGTCGATCGGTTCCAGCCGCCCCTGGACCCGGCGGTGCGGCACGAAGCCGGTGGCGAGGTGGAAGTCGGACGCGCCGGAGCGGACAGCCTCGGCGAGCAGCTCGCGAAGGCCCCCCTCTCCCTCGGCAGGGGGAAGATCGGGTCCCTCGTCCGAGTCCTCGATCGCTGCCGAGGCCTCCTCGGCCGCCGACTGGACCTGCTCGACGGAGCGCCGGGCCTTTTCGCGCACCTTGGCGTCGATCTGCGGCGTCTGGGCGATCTTCGACAGGAGGGGAGCGATGCGGGGGTCGGCGCCGGCGAGGCTCGCCATGGCGTCGAGCAGCTCGACCTGGACATCGGGCCTTGTCTGGGCTTTCTTGAACGCCTCGAGGAGCGGGCCGGCCGCACGCGGGTCCCCCAGCTGGCCGAGCGCCGCCGCCGCCGGGATCGCCAGCTCGGGGGAGTCCAGCCCGGCGAGAAGCCGCGGCAGGACGTCGGGATGGCCCTGGCCGTGCTGCCCGAGGAGCTCCATCGCGCGGGCGCGCACCCAATCGTCGGGATCGTTCACCAGGCCGATCCATACAGGAAGCGCGCGCGGGTCTTCCAGCGCCAGCGTCATCTCCGCCGCCGCCTTCGCGATGCCCGGATCCGGGTCGGAGCAGAGGGCGATCACGGCCGGGCAGAAGCCGGGAAGGCCCTCGCGGGTCGTGTCGAGCGCCCGGT
>JBLMYG010000376.1:0-10843 GCA_050258155.1 Acidithiobacillales bacterium | reverse complement strand
CATCCGTATCGGTTCATCTCGCTGAGCCGGCTCGCGAGGGTGATCTCGGCGTACCGGCGGTTCCCGAGCTCCGTGAGCGGGTCCAGAAGGGCCATCCGCCGGAGCTCCTCGACCGTCGCGGGCTCGTCCGGCGCCGAGATGTCCCGGAACACCTCGACGGCACCGACGATGGATCCCTCGGCGTCTCGGAGCGGGAAGACGTTGACCTCGACCGGAACGCGGTGCCCCTTCTTGTGGTGGAGGAAGACCTGATCGGTGCGCGGGGTGCCCTCCTGCATGGCGTGGACCAGCGGGCAGTGGCCGACGCAGAGCGGGGTGCCCCGGACGTCCACGTGGCGAAGGTTGTCGTCGTAGCAGCGCGTCTGGACGATCTCGCCCCGTGCAAACCCGGTGATCCGCTCGGCGCCCCGGTTCCACCAGAGGATCCGGCGGTCGCGGTCGACGATGTAGACGCCGTCCGCGACGGTCTCGAGGATCTCGCGCAGGAGGGCCTCGTTCCGGACGCCCGACACGGTCTCCACGTTTCCTCCGGGTGGCGCCGGCCCGCTCCGCCGCCGGCCGCGCAGAGAAGTTTCGCACAGGCGGCCGAGCGCCCGTTCCGTCCGGGTCGGGCCCGGGCGTGCAAAGATGCGTGGAGGATGTTCCTGCGCGCTCTCCTCTTCGACATGGACGGGGTCCTCGTCTTCTCCGAGGAGGCCTGGTTCGCCGTCTACAACGACACGCTCCTTCACTTCGGCCACGATCCGGTCTCGCGGGAGGCCTTCGAGGCGATCTACGGGAACGGGACGGAGGCCGACCGGGAGGCGTACATGCCCGAACGGACAGTCGAAGAGATCAACGGCGCGTACGCCCGCTTCTTCGAGCGGCATCTCGGCCTGATCCGCCCCAACGGAGAAGCGACGGCGTTTCTCTCGGAGGTCCGGGCGCGGGGCCTCCGGACCTGCGCGGCCACGAACACGACGCGGCCCCTGGCCGGGCGGGTCCTGGCCCTGACCGGTCTCCTTCCGCTTCTCGACGAAGTTGCCTCCGCCGACGAGGCGGGGGCGGGGAAGCCCGACCCGGCGGTCCTCCATCTCGCCTCGAGCCGCCTCGGCATCCCGCTGTCAGAATGCCTCTTCATCGGTGATTCCCGGTACGACGAGGAGGCCGCGGCCCGGGCGCCGGTCTCTTTTCTCGGCTACCGGCACGGGAAGGGCCGACGGATCGAAGCGCTCGTCGAGCTTCTTCCGCTCCTTCCGGCGCGGGCGGCCATCTAGGGCGGATGGCGAAAACTCGGCGTCGGGGGGGAGCGTAGAAGGAGACCATGCCGACCCGCCGGGACTGGAAGGCGCTGGCCGAGGAGACGGTCCGGGGCGTCAGGGCCGGGGACACGGGCGGCCTCCCTGCCGCCGACTGGCGAAAAGCCGTCCGGGTCTTCCTGGCGGAGCACCGTGAAGAGATCGATGCGGAGCCGAGGAGGTTCCGGAGGGGCCTGAAGCGGGCGAACGCCCTTTCCTTCGGAATGATCAGGAGGCTCGCTCCGGTGAGGCGGGTCCTTCTTGTCGCGGGGGTTCTCTGCGCCTTCTCCGGGATCGTTTTCCGGGACACGGTCGTCTCCCTCGCCGCGGTTCTCCTGCTCCTCATCCTCGTCGCTCTCGAGCTGGTCGACAAGCTCCACTTCCGCGACGAGCTCCTGATGGCCCGCGACCTGCAGGCCGACCTCGTTCCGGCGACCCTCCCGGAAACGGTTCACTGGGAGATGGCGGGCTTCAACCGGGTCGCCAACACCGTGGGCGGAGACCTCTACGACTTCGTCCCACTTCCCGACGGGCGCCTTGCGGTCCTCTTCGGCGACGCCTCGGGACACGGGATGGCGGCCGGGCTCCTGATGGCCGTCACGCAGGCCGTCTTCCGGGTACAGCTCGAGAGCGACCCCTCGCCCGCAGCCGTGGCGGCCGCGCTGAACCGGATGCTCTGCCGGACCGGCGCCTGCCGGGCGGCCGGCCCGCGCGCCTTCTTCGCCGGGATCGTCATGCTTCTTTCGCCCGGAGGGTCGTGGTCGGCAGTCGTCGCCGGGCATCCGCAAGCTCTCCGCCTCTCGCCGGACGGCAGGGTCGTGGAGCACGTCGGGACGGGCGCCTATCCCTTCGGCGTCCGCGAGAAGGGAGAGTGGCCGCTCCTCGAAGGGACTCTCGGGTCCGGCGAGACGTTGCTCTTCTGCTCCGACGGGCTCGCCGAAGCCCGGAACGCCGCCGGAGAGGAATTCGGCGACACACGGATCGAGATCGTCGCCGGCCGGACGGCGGCGACCGGGCCGGCGCTCCTCGTCGCCTCGCTCTCGGACGAGCTCCGCCGCTTCCTCGGCCCGGCCGACGCCGAGGACGACGTCTCGATCGCGGCGATCCGGCGCAGAATGCCCGCGTCTTGAGACCGCTCACGCCCCGAGGGGGACGGCTCTACATCGTCGCCGCGGCGCTTCTCTGGTCGAGCGGCGGCCTCGCCATCAAGCTCGTGCCGCTCCCCGCCCTCGGCGTCGCCTTCTGGCGGTCGCTGCTCACGGCGATCTTCCTGATCTTCGTCCTTCGCCCGGCGCCCGAGCGCTGGCGCCGCGCCTCGTGGGCGACCGCGCTCGTCTACGCGGCGATGATTCTCAGCTTCATCTCGGCGACGAAGATGACGACCGCGGCGAATGCCATCTTCCTCCAGTACACGGCACCTCTCTACGTCCTCCTCTTCGCGCCGATCCTCCTCAAGGAGCCGTTCCGCCGTGCCGACGCGGTGACGCTCGGCTTCGCCCTCCTCGGGATGACGCTCTTCTTCGTCGGAAAGCTGGAGGCGGGGGCGCTCGCCGGGAACGTCGTCGGCGTCTTCTCCGGCCTCTTCTTCGGCGGCGTCATCCTCTTCCTCCGGCGCGACACCAGCCGCGACGCCATGGCCTCGGTCCTCCTCGGCAACCTCCTCGCGGCGCTTTTCGCGCTGCCGTTTGCTCGCGGACGTCTCGCCCTCGACGCGAAGGGGGTCCTCCTCGTCCTCTTCCTCGGCGTCGTCCAGATGGGGCTCAGCTACATCCTCTACGTGAAAGGGCTGAGCGTGGTGCCGGCGGCCGAGGCGTCGCTCCTCTCTATGATCGAGCCGGTCCTGAACCCGGTCTGGGTCTGGCTGGGGATCGGCGAGCGCCCCACGGCCTGGGCCGCCCTCGGCGGCGCCGTCGTCCTCCTCTCCGTCGCGGGTCGGACGGTCTGGGGCGCGGTGAGGAGGAAGTAGGTCGAGATTCGTCGGGCCGCAGACAGCGGGGGTGAGTTCCGGGCCCGGAAGGTCGTTGAGTTTTCGTATATGACAGGAATATACTTCATTCCGTGAGGGAGGTCCTCGACGAGTGCGACGGATTCGATTGGGACCAGGGAAACCTCGGGAAGAACTGCCAGCGGCACAGGGTGGCGTGGTGGGAGTGCGAGCAGGCCCTTCTGCAGGAGCCGCTGCTCGTCACGCGAGACCCGAGACACTCGGTGCACGAAAGTCGTTACGTAGCGCTTGGAAAGAGCTCTGCCGGTCGACGGCTGTTCCTCGCCTTCACGACTCGGCGGAAGTGGATCCGGGTCATTTCGGCGAGGGACATGAGTCGGAGGGAAAGGAGGACCTTTGAAGCCTTCGAAAAAGAGAATCCCTAGGTTTAGGAACGAAGACGAGGAACGGGAGTTCTGGGCGACGCATGACTCGGTGGACTACGTGGACTGGTCGAAGGCCCGCCGCGTCCGGTTCCCGAAGCTCCGTCCGTCGATGAAAACGATCTCGCTGCGCCTTCCGGAAGCGATGCTGGCCGAACTGCGCATACAGGCCCACAAGCGGGATGTGCCCTATCAGTCGCTGCTGAAGGTCTACCTGGCCGACCGCCTCGCCGAGGAACGCACGCCCTACGGCGGCCGCGGGCGCCACCAGCGTTAGTTATCTCCTTCCGACGTTCCTGAGGAAGGTGTAGTCGCCGGAGGGGTTGATCGTCCCGACGCCGGTCAGGTCCGCCGCGTGGACGAGGACGTTCTTCATCGTGTAGAGGGAGATGTAGGGAAGCTCCTCGGCGACGCGCCGCTGGATCTTCACGTAGAGGTCGCGGCGGAGGTCACGGTCGATGACGCGGCGCGCCTCCAGAATCCAGCGGTCCACGTCCGGGTCGGAGAAAAAGCCGCGGTTCCACCCCGCCGGCGGGACGCTCGTGGAGAGGAAGACCTCGTGGTAGTGGTCGGGGTCGACGATCCCCTGCCACCTGAGCGCGAAGAGCTGGAAGTTTCCCCGGACGATGTCCTGGTAGAAGGTCGCGAAGTCGTTCGACCGGATCGTCGCCTGAACGCCGATCTCCTTCCACTGCGCGGCGATCGCCGTGGCCTGGAGGATCCCGACCTCGTCGGTCGAGGTCTTGTACGTCAGCGAGAGGCGCGGCCGCCCGCCGCCCGGATCGGGGAAGCCGGCTTCGTCGAGCAGCGCGCGAGCCCTGGGAAGGTCGCGCGTGAGCGGCGGGAGGCTCCCGTCGCGCGCCCAGTGGCCGGGGGGGACCAGCGTCTCGGTCTTCTCCACCGTTCCGCGGAAAAGCCCCTCGGCGAGAGCGTCGCGGTCGAGGGCGAGAGCCAGCGCCTTCCGGACCTTCGTCTTCCCGAGAATCGGGTCGCGAAGGTTGAATGCGAGGTAGGCGTACGTCGTTCCGGGGCCGACGGTGACCTCGAGCCGCGGGTCGTTGCGGAAGCGGGGGAGAAGGTCCGGCGGGACGTTGTTGATGGCCAGGTCGAGGGTGCCATTGAGGAGCTCGAGCGCGCGTGTCGTCGCATCGGGGACGATCCGGTCGACGAGCTTCGCCATCTTCGACGGGCCGGCGAAGTGCCGGTCGAAACGGGCGAAGACGACGCGGTCGTCCGGGTGGAACTCGACGAGGCGGAACGGCCCCGTCCCGATCGGGCGCTCCCGGGCCTCCTCGGGCGTCGTGCCGTCCGGGAGGATGCCGAGGAGGAGCTGGAGCGGGAACGAAGCATAGGGCTCCGCGAGGCGGAACGTGATCTCGCGTGGCGACGGGGTATCGATCTCCCGAATGATCCGGAGCGGCTCGCGCTTGCTCGTGACGAGACCCGGCGCGAGGAGGCTGCGGTAGGTGAAGGCGACGTCGGCCGAGGTCAGCGTCCGTCCGTCGTGGAAGAGGACGCCGTCCTTCAGCTTGCAGCGCCAGACGACCGCGTCGCCGCTCTCGCAGCTCTCGGCGAGGTCGGGAAGGTACTCCCCGCCGGTCCCCTTCTTGAGGAGCGCGTTGTAGAGAACGTCGTGTGTCCGCCACGAGGCGGCGTCCGTGCCGATGCGTGGGTCGAAGCTGATGGGGCTCGACTCGATCGCCGCGACGAGGGTGTCGCGCGGGGACGCTGCCGGCCGGTCGCACGCCGCCGGGAGAAGGAGGGCGAGGAGGGCGATGCGGACGCTACAATCCACCGTGCTCATCGGCTCCCGGCAGTCTAGTCGCGCCGCCGCCCCGCTCCTCCTCCTCGCGCTCGCCGCGGCTGCCCCCGCAGCCGCCGCCTCGCGCGGCCGGGTCGTCGTCCTCGGCTTCGACGGCGCCGACCATGAGCTGGTCTCGAAGTGGATGGCGGAAGGGAAGCTGCCGAACCTCTCGAAGCTCGCGGCAGAGGGGAGCTTCGCGTCGCTCCGGCCCACGATCCCGGCCCAGACGCCGGTCTCGTGGTCGACCTTCTCGACCGGTCTCTCGCCCGGGCGGACGTTGATCTTCGACTTCCTGAAGAGGGACCCGAAAACGTACCGCCCCGAGTTCGCCATCGAGGAGGAGGGGAAGAAACCGTTCCTGTTCGGGAAGGGGAACCGCGTGGCCGTGCCGGCCCTGCTCGGCGTGGTGGCCTTCGTTCTCGTCGGGGGGCTGCTGAAGATTCTTCTCAGAAGGCGCGGGAGAGCTGCTCTCGCCGGCGGCCTGCTCGCCGCGGCTGTCGGCGGCGTGCTCGGAATCCGGCTCTCGTCGCTCCTCCCCTCGGAGATTCCCACGGTGAAGAACAACCGGCGCGGCGTCCCCTTCTGGGAGGCCGCCGCGAAGCAGGGGATCCGGTCGGTCGTCATGCACGTGCCGGTGACTTTTCCCGCCGCCGACTTCGCGGGCGGCCGCCTGATCTCCGGCCTCGGCGTCCCCGACATCCGCGGGCGGATCGGCACGCCCAGCTACTACACGTCGGACCCGTTCTTCATGCCGAAGAACAAGAACGAGTTCTCCGTCGAGCTGATCCGCCTCGAGTCGAACACGGGGACGATCAAGACCGAGGTCTTCGGCCCGTACAACAAGCTCTTCAAGAAGCCTCCCATCATCAAGATTCCGATGACGTTGACGGTGGAGGGGGGCACCGCGCTCCGGATCGAGCCGAAGGGCTCCGGGGCGGTGACGCTGAAGCCGGGGGAGTGGTCGCCCTGGGTCGTCTTCACCTTCCCCTTCAATTCCCTCGTGAAGATCACGGGGATCGGGCGGTTCCACCTGGCGACTCTCTCGCCCGAGATCCAGCTCTACCTGTCTCCCATCCACTTCAACCCGACGGACCTCCCGCCGTCCGTGAAGATCACCGCGCCCGCGGCTCTCGCCCGCCGGCTTGTGAAAAGGTACGGCCTCTACAAGACGATGGGCTGGAAGGACGACACCTGGTCGATGAGCGAGGAGACGATCGACGAGAAGACCTTTCTCGAGGACGTCGACTTCACCCGGGAGGAGTTCCGCCGGATGATGGACGGCTTCCTCGCGGAGAAGGACGTGGACCTCTTCGTCCAGATCTACGAGTACACCGACCGGGTCGCGCACTGCTTCTGGCGGTTCATCGACCCGAAACACCCGGCGTACGACCCCGTCAAGGCCGCCCGCTGGGGTCCGGCGATCCAGACGTCGTACGAGCAGATGGACGACATCGTCGGCGACGCGATGAGGCGCCTCGGCCCGGACGACCTCCTCCTCGTCGTCTCCGACCACGGCTTCTCCTCTTGGCGGCGGTCGGTGAACTACAACACCTGGCTCGTGGAGCACGGCTTTCTCGGGCTGACCGGAGCCGAGGGGAAAGAGGCCGACCTCGAGCAGCTCTTCGGGCAGGGCGAGTTCTGGCCGAACGTCGACTGGTCGAAGACGAAGGCCTACTCGATGGGGCTGGGCGAGATCTACATCAACCTGAAAGGACGCGAGGGGAAGGGGACGGTGGCTCCCGGCGCCGAGTACGAGAAGGTCCGGAGGGAGATCGCCGACGGGCTCCTCGCGGTCGTCGACCCGAAGACGGGCGAGCACCCCGTCTCGCGGGTCTTCACGCGGGAGGAAGCCTACGGTGCCTTCGACGCCGACCTGATCCCCGACCTCTTCGTGACGAACAGTCGCGGCTATCGCGTGAGCTGGCAGAGCAGCCTCGGCGTCGTGACGAAGGAGATGTTCGAGGACAACAAGCAGGTCTGGTCGGGGGACCACTGCTCGCTCGACCCCGACCTCGTCCCCGGGATCCTGTTCTCGAGCCGAAAGCTCGAGACCGGCAACGCCGCCGCGATCGCCGACGTCCCGGCGACGATCCTCAAGGCGCTCGGCGTCCCGCCGCCCGAGAAGCTCGACGGAGTTCCCCTGTTCTGAAGCGGCTCGTCCTCGCCCTCCTCCTCGCAGGGCTCCCGCCGCTCGTGGGGCAGGAGCGGGCGCCCGATGCCCCGGTCCAACTCCCCTCCGAGACCCCTGCCCTGGGGCCTGCGGAGGCTCCCGCCGCCGCGCTCGGCGTCGAGGAGCGGAAGCGCGAGCTGGCCGACCTCCGGAGCCGGCTCGCCGGTCTTCGGACCCGGTACGCGGCGACGAAGCGGAAGGAGGCGGACCTGAAAGAGGCCCTCGCCGCGGCAGAGCTGAATCTCCAGATCCAGACGGCGGAACGGCGCGTCGTGGAGCTCCGCAAAGCCGACGCGGAGCGGCAGGCGGCGCTGGCGAAGTCCGAGCTGGCGGCGGCCTCGGCTGCTGTCGCGACGCTTCAGTCCGACCTGGCGGCTCGAATGGCCGCCCTCTACCGCCTCGGGCGGCTCGGCTATCTTCGCCCGATCGTCGGCGCGGCTTCGGGCGAAGCGTTCCTCGAGGGCGTCAAGATCCTCGCCCACCTCGCCCGCCGCGACGCCGCGCTCCTTTCGAATTACAAGGAGGCCCTCCGGATGCTGACCAACCGCCAGACGGAGCTCGCGCTGCGCCGTCGCGAGCTGGCGGGCCTCGCGGCCGAGGGGAGGAAGCGGGAGCGGGAGCTGGCGACGGCCCGGTCGGAGCAGGCCGCGCTCCTTACGCGCGTCCGGAAGAGCTCGGAGGAAGAACGCGTCGCCGTCTCCACCCTCGAGGACAAGTCGCAGCGCCTGTCCGCCCTGCTCGACCTCCTCGAGAGCCGGGGACGGACGCTGCCGCCGGGCGCCGCGTCCATCCGGACGTACAAGGGAGCGCTCGACTGGCCGGTGAAAGGAGCCATCGCCGTCCCGTTCGGACGGATCGCCAACCCGAAGTTTCCCCGGACGTTCCTCCGTTCCTCCGGGTGGACGATCGGCGCGCCGCCCGGCTCGACGATCCGGGCGATCTTCGCGGGAGACGTCGCCTACGCTCAGTGGCTCAGGGGGTACGGAAACCTGGTCGTTCTCGACCACGGGGACGGCGTCTTCTCGCTCTACGGCCGGCTCGCGCCGACCACGCTCGCCCGTGGCCAGCGCATCGCGCTCGGCGACGCCGTGGGCGTCCTGGCCGAGCCTTCCGGCGAGGATGAGATCGCCGGTCTCTACTTCGAGATCCGCGACAACCGCGCCTCCGTCGACCCGGCAAGCTGGCTGCGGTAGGCGACCTCGATGCGGAATCTCTCTCTCGGCCTCGACGAATCATGAAAAAGCCCTGGCGGCGTGAGCCGTCAGGGCTTTCGCGGGACGTCTCAGGGATCGACTAGTGGGTCACGGTAACGGGGTCCGCCCCCCAGCCCTTCTTCGCGTCGCGGTACATGAGCAGTATCCCGCTCTGCGACGGCGATGCCGTGTCTCCGCCGGCAACCGTCGTCACCGGGAAGGAGCCCGAGGTGCCCTTCAACACGAAGAACGACGCCAGGCCCGTTCCGCCGTCGGTGGCGAAGCGGGGCGTGCCCGGCGTGAAGGTCATCGGGCCGATCACGTCGGTCAGGTTCCCGGTGAAGTAGTTGTCGAACGCGTAGACAGTGAAGTTGAACTTCTGGTCCGCCGTCAGCCCGATGCTGGACATCGAGACGCTCATGATCATGTTGCCCGAGTTGAGATCGGCGTTTGCATAGGACACCAGGGCGCCCGTATTCGTATGAAGGTTGTAGACCTCCACGACGGTCTGACCGGAGACGCCGAATCCACCGTTTTCCAGGTTGAAGACCACGTAGTCGTCGACGCCGTCGTTGTCGGAATCGACGTAGATGTCGAACTCCGCCGGGTAGGCCGGATGCGACCGCTGCCCGAACGTGTTGATCGCGAACTGGACGTTCGAGCCCGCCTTGCGGACGCCGACCGCCTTGAGGTCGATGATCGCGAAGTTGTCGCCCGGCTGCGGGAGGAAGGCGACCGGGAAACGCCCATTGGTGCCGGTGAGCGCGAACGTGTCGACCGCACCGTCGATGGCTCCGCCCGCATTGCTGACCCCGATGCTTCCGGAGCCGCCCCCGCCCAGGGCGACCGAGTTCGACGTGACATTGACGTCGGCCGACTTGCGCGGCAGGACGTGCCACGGCAGGTGCAGCGTGTCGATACCGTCGGCGAGCGTCACGTACCCGTCGAATTCGCCTTTCGTCAGCGTCGGCCCGTCGCCGCCCAGCGAGCCGCCGTTCGACGCCGTCGAGGGGAATGCGGCGTCCCAGGGCCAGGTCGGAAGCTTCGACGCATTGAGCCCCAGCTTCAGGACGAAACTCTTGGATCCGTTCGCCGGAACCGTCACCGTCGCCGGCGCCGACAGCGTGACCGCGCCGCTGGCCGCGTCGTCCGCGAAGCGGAACGAAGGCGTGATCGAGAACGTCCGCTTGCTGGCTGCATAGTTGCGAACGATGACCTTTTTGACGAGCTGCGGGTTGCCGGTCACCGAGTTGTACCCGAACGAGAGGCCGACCGCCGCCGGATCGTCCCCGTCCCAGGCCGCGACCGTGAGATTGTTGGCCTTGTCGACGCGTACTTCGCCGCCGCCGATTCGCGAGATTGGCGCGAGCACGCCGGGCGCAAGAGCCGGGTTGGTCTGGATGTTGGTCTCGGCCGAGTTCATCAGCTTGGCCTTGACTTCCTGTGGCGTCAGGGAATGATTGGCGGAGAGCAGCAGCGCGGCCGACCCCGCGATCATCGGCGTGGCGCCGGAGGTCCCGCCGAACGCAGACTGGCCGGTGCCCGTGCCCGAGACCGCCGAGACCGACGCGCCGGGAGCACCGATGTCGGGCTTGATCGCGACGTAGCTGTAGCTCGGTCCGCGCGCCGAGCTGCCGACCATGCTGCCGATCAGGGAGATGGAGGTCGCCGGCGAGAAGGTCACGTTGACGGGCGCGGCGATGTTCGCCTTGATCAGATTCGAGACAGCCCGAGTGATGACCAGGGTCGGAACGAAGGTGTCGCCGCCGCCGAAGCTGAACGAGATCGGGTCGCCCGAGGCGATGAGGCCGATCAGCACGCCGGTCGCGCCCGCCTTCGCAGCGCGATCGACCTTGAGGCTGACCGAGCAGGCACCGCGATCGATCAGCGCCACCTTGCCGGCGGGAGAGGTCAGATACGGATCTTCGGGACTGCCAGGGCTTATCGAATCGGCCGGACAGCCCTGGCCGACGTAGGCAACGTCGCCGGTCACCCCGGCGCCGACCGGCGCCCAGTCCACGGTGGCCGTGTT